>JACCVB010000071.1 GCA_013698385.1 Chloroflexota bacterium | reverse complement strand
GAGCCCAGGAACGCGGTCAGTCGCCAGTTCCAGAAGTTCCTCTCGCTGGACAAGGTGGACCTGGCGTTCACGCCGGGCGCGCTGCGCGCCGCCGCCGAAGTCGCCCTGGACCGCAAGACGGGGGCTCGCGCCCTGCGCTCCATCGTGGAGGAGGCCCTGCTCGAAGTGATGTACGACATCCCGGATCGAGCCGATGTCCGCAAGTGCATCATCACCGAGGAGACGATCCGCGCAGGTCGGCTGCCGCTCCTGCTCACGAAGACGGACGTCGACGGCGGGGTCGACGAGACGAACTACGAGGAATGGCTCGCCGAACGCGGCGAGAGTGCCTAAGCGGGTCGGTCCCGCGCGTGATCGAGGCCCGGCGGCGCCGGGGTCGCAACTGATCCGAGCCCGGGCTGGTGTGGTGCGACGTCGCCGCCACTCGCCTCTTCGCGTGGCGCCGCCGATGACCGGGAAGCCCGCCGAATCCAGCGTGCTACACTCGCGGCCTCACGGCGAGGACCGAGAAGAGTAGCGTCGGAACGACCCACAGCGAACGCGGGACGGTGCAAGCCGCGCGGGATCCGCCGATGCGAACGTCGCTCGCGAGTCGTGACGGTCGACGCCCGATAGCGCGTCGCGAGAGTGCCGGAACCGATCGGGCGCGATGACCGCCGCGATCCCGGGCACCGAACCAGCAGGTGGTACCACGACCCGTTCGTCCGCTGGACGAGCGGGTTTTTGTTTTCCGAGGCGAACGAGTGCCGAGATGACGGACCTACCCAAGGCCTACACACCTCGCGACGTCGAAGGCGCGATCTACGAGCGCTGGCTGGCGGCGGACGTCTTCGCCCCCGATGGCGCAGGCTCCACGGCAGAACCGGACCTGCCGCCGTTCACGATCGTCCAGCCGCCGCCGAATATCACCGGCTCGCTCCACCTGGGCCACGCCCAACGCACGGCCGTGGAGGACCTGCTCGCCCGCCACTCCCGGATGCGCGGCCACGCGACGCTGTTCCTGCCCGGACTCGACCACGCCAGCATCGCCGCACAGTTCGTGCTCGACGGGATCATCGCCCGGGAGGGCGAGAGTCGCCAGTCGCTCGGTCGGGAGCGCTATCTCGAGCGGATGCATGCCTTCGTCGCGACCACGCGCGAGGTGATGCTCGGCCAGCTCCGCCGGGTCGGCGCCTCGGCCGATTGGGATCGGCTGCGCTACACGATGGACGACGTCTCAGCCCGGGCCGTCCGGACCGCGTTCGCCCGGCTCTACGCCGACGGGCTGGCCTACCGCACGGAGGCGCTCGTGAACTGGTGTCCGGGATGCCGGACCAGCGTCAGCGACCTGGAGGTCGTCCCCACTCCGGAGACCGGCACCCTGTGGTCCGTCCGCTACCACTTGATCGACGGCCCGACCGACCAGCCCGAACCCGACCCTGCCGCGACCATCATCGTCGCCACCACCAGGCCCGAGACGATCCTGGGCGACACCGCGGTGGCCGTCCATCCTGACGACGACCGTTATCGGTCCCTCGTCGGCCGGCACGTCCGGATCCCATTCGTCGACCGCGACGTCCCGATCATCGCCGACGATGTGGTCGATCCGGCGTTCGGCACGGGTGCGGTGAAGATCACCCCGGCGCATGACCAGGACGACCACGCCACTGGCCTGCGCCATGGCCTGGCGGCCCCCACGGTCCTGGCCGATGACGCGACGATCGCGAACACCGGCACGACCTTCGACAGGCTCGACCGCTACGAGGCGCGCCTACGGATCGTGGCGGAACTCGCGGAACGTGGCGACCTCGCCGGGGAGCAGCCGCACGAGATGATCATCGGGCGTTGCCAGCGCAGCGACGACGTCCTGGAGCCGCGGCTCAAGACCCAGTGGTTCATCCGAACGGCACCCCTCGCCGAACGCGCCCTGGCTTCCACCCGGAGCGGCCGGACCCGCATCCTGCCGGATCGGTTCGAGAAGACCTGGGAGCATTGGCTCACGAACATCCGCGATTGGAACGTCAGTCGCCAGCTCTGGTGGGGCCATCGGATCCCGGCCTGGTACTGCCCGGACGGCCACGTGACCGTGTCGCCGGATCAGGCCGGCCCCCAGGCCTGCGACGTGTGCGCCCGCCCGGCGACGGACCTCCAGCAGGACCCCGACATCTTCGATACCTGGTTCAGTTCCGGCCTATGGCCTTTCTCCACCCTCGGCTGGCCGGACGAGTCGCCGGACCTTGCTCGCTTCTACCCGACCTCGGTCATGGAGACCGCCTACGACATCATCTTCTTCTGGGTCGCCCGGATGATGATGCTCGGCCTGCAGCTGACCGACCAGGAGCCCTTCCACACGGTCTACCTTTCCGGCCTGATCCGCGACCCGGAAGGCCGCAAGATGTCCAAGACGAAGGGCAACGTCGTGGATCCGCTCAGCGTGATCGACGAGACCGGGGCCGATGCCCTGCGTTTCGCCCTGATCAACGGCGCGACCCCCGGCCAGGACCAGCGCTTTGGGTCCGCTCGGCTGGAGCACGCCCGCAATTTCGCCAACAAGCTGTGGAACGCGACCCGCTTCGTCGTCGGGGCACGACCGGCGACGATCGAGCCGGGCGCGGAACGGCACCTTCCCGACGCGGGCCATCTTGGTCCGGCGGAGCGCTGGATGCTGTCCCGTGCCGCCGCCACGGTGGAGGCCGTCGATCGGGCGATGGCCGGCTACGGCCTGGGCGAGGTCACCCGCCTGCTCGAGGAGGCGATCTGGGGCGAGTTGTGCGATCAGGGTGTCGAACTCGCCAAGGTCCGCCTGGCCGACGAGAACCTCCCCCCGGCCACCCGCGAGGCGACCTGGTGGACCCTGGTGGACGTGCTGGACACGTACCTCCGCCTGCTGCACCCGGTGATGCCGTTCATCACGGAGGCGCTGTGGGCCGTGATCCCGCATCGGGCGAGCGATCCCGGCCTGCTGATCGTGGCCCGCTGGCCCGGGCCCCGGGTCGGCACCGGCGAGCGTGACCTCGCCAGCGAGGCCCAGGTGGGCGCCGTCCTGGAGCTGATTCGCGCCCTCCGTAATGCGCGCTCCGAAGCGCGCGTGGAGCCAGCCACCTGGCTTCCCATGGAGGTTGCCGTGCCGCCCGAGCTCGTCGCGACGTTCGAGGCACTCCAGCCCGCCATCGAGCGCCTCACCCGATCGAGACCGCTGACCCGACAACCCACCCGGGAAGCACTGGGGGAGGGAAGGACCGGCGATGCGACCACGACCCTCTCGGTCGTCGCCGGCGACATCGAAGCCCGCATCCAGCGATCCACCGACAGCGCCGATGGCACCGCCGCCGCGGCGGACCTCGAGCAAGCGCGCCTTCGACGCGAATTGGCCGAGGCGGCAGGTTGGCTCGAGGCTGCCCGCGCCCGACTCAGCGACGAGGCGTTCCTGGCAAAAGCGCCGCCGCCGGTCGTGGCCGGCGCCCAGGCACGGGCCGCTGAGCTCGAGGAGACGGTGGCCCGGCTGCAGGATCGCCTGAAGCGCTAGGGCCTGATCGGCTCAGAGCGCGAAGGTCGCGGCCACCGGCAGGTGGTCGGACGCATCGCCGGCCTCCGTCACGACCCGGCAGTCCAGCGCCCGCAACCCTCGGCTGAGCAGGTGGTCGATCCGGTTCGGGCCGGCGGAGGCACGCCGTCGATCTCCCGGGCGGACCCCGACCACGGAAAACGCATCTTCGAAGTCCCGCGCCAAGGGTACCAGCTCCGGGTCCTCGATCGCCGCATTGAAGTCACCGCCGACCGCCACTCGCC
>JACCVB010000070.1 GCA_013698385.1 Chloroflexota bacterium | reverse complement strand
GCGTCGAGCGCAGCCCGGATCGGAGCGATCATCGGGAACGTCCCCCGGCTCGCTTCGTTCTTGGGCCGTTGGAAGACGTCCGCCCCGGCGAACCGCCCGGCCGTCTGGGTGAACTCGACTTCAGTCGCTCGTACATCCCGCCAGCGGAGCCCCAGTGCTTCCCCGAGTCGGCAACCGGTCGCCGCGATGAAGCGGTACAGCGGCGTCAGCCGGTCGCCGTCGACGGCGGCCAGGATCGCCCGCATCTCGTCGTCCGACATGGCCCGGACCCGGCGGGGCTGCGGGGTCTTCATGGTCACGAACTCCCGGCTCGCCGCATTCCGGCTGACCAACCCGTCCCGGACTGCTTGCCCGAGAACCAGTCGAATGACCGCCCGGACGTGTGACTGCGACGTCGGCGACAGGCCGCCCAGCTTCATCTTGGCGAGTAGGCGACCGTGCGTCGTCCCGATCACGGCCGCGATGACGGGCAGGACGTACCGAGCTTCGTTCGGCGTCGCGTCGAGCAGCGACCAACGCTCGCCCCGGGGCGCGGCCCGGCAAATGTCCCGGATCGTGTTCTCGGACGGGATCTGGGAGTCGGGGAGCGTCGCAAAGCGCGGATCGGACTTCAGCGCCTTCCGGATCGCCGCGAAGGAAGGCCGCGGGTCGAAGCCGCACATATCCCGGATCGAGCCGAGCAGGCGAGGATCGAACGTTCGGCCCGGCGTCTTCGTTAGACGCTGCGGACTTCTCACCGATTGCTCTTCATTGCTGACCCTCCCTGCCGTAGACAGTTGCCCCATGTTCCGGAAGACGCGGACGACGGGCTTCGACACGGTCGCCGTCGCCGAGGCGTGGCGTCGCTGTCAGGAACTTCTGAAGGCCGGGCTCGGACTCGCCGATATCGCCGCGCTGCCCGGCTTCAGCAGGGAGCAGGCCGAAGCGATCCGGCTGAACGCTCGAACACACTTCACGGCGGCACTGAAAGGCGAACGGGCCGAGACGGTCGAGACGTCGACCCGGGAGGTCCTCGATCTCGTCGATCGCGCCGAGCTTCCAGCGATCACCGATCGCAGCGAGCAGTACGCCGTCGAGCGAGCTTGAACGCCGAGCCGGGCTCCGGGCAGTCGACGCGATCGGGCGGTTCGTGGCCGAACGTCGGGCCGGGATCCCCGCCGACGCCGTCGCGATGCTCCGTCTCGGACACTCCCTGTCGGCCGAAGGCTTCGAGGCGACGCCGCCGGCCGACGATCCGACCGCGGCCGCCGAGCGTCAGCGGAACTCGCTCGATCCGAAGCTGCGCGATGCCCTGGCGGCGAACGTCGCCGAGCGGCCGACCGCCGAGAGTCATGGCGGCGCCGATCCGTCTCTGGACCGATGAACCCCCCGAAAAATCGGACACACGCTGTATCGGGAAAGTTCCATGACCCGATCGGCGCTGGCGGCCCATCTTCGGCAGTGTCGCGCTCAGCAGCGGGACGGCTCCCGCTGCGAGGCATGGGCGGCGTGGGCCGACGATCGCCAACGTTGTATCGGGCATGGTGGCCGGCGCGGCGGTCGACAGCCGGCCTGCGACTGCCCGGCCTGGCCGTTCCCCCATCGTCCAGGCTCCGGTCCATGTCGCTGGCCGGAGGCCCCCAGAGCAGGTCGCCGACATGGTCCCAGGCAGGCATCGCCGCTGGTACCTGCGGCCTGAGCGACGGCCGTTCCTGGACGTGCCGCGAGCGCTTGGCCGCGGGCCGGCCCCGCGGGTCACGGTCCTATCGCAGGAGGCCGCTCGGGCGCTTCGCCAGCGCGCGTCGGACGACCTCGACAGGGAGCTGGCAGGGGAGGAACTATGAGGTACGAGGAACGCCCCGACGAGTGGACCGACGGGCCGACGTGTGCCTACTGCCGAGGCGCGATCCCGCCGCACCGACGGGTCTGCGATCGCTGTCGCGCTGCGAAGGGCTCCAAGACAGCGCAGCAGTGGCTAAGCGAGATCGTCAGGAAGCGATCGCGGATCCTGTTCGAGCATCGGCTCGCGAACAACATCGAAGCCTCGGACCGATGGTCGTCATGATCGAGGGGCGGCCTGGTGCGCTGGACCGCCGTCGGCGTGCGCCGGTCGTACCCGTTCCGGTCGTCGAAGACGAGCCGTCGCAGCTT
>JACCVB010000064.1 GCA_013698385.1 Chloroflexota bacterium | reverse complement strand
CGGGGCCGGGTCGGCCCCGTGAGCCAGCCCACCACGCCCGCCGGACCGGGTTCGGCGGGCGTCTCGATGCCGTCGCCCGCAGGCCCTTCGTCGCCCGCGGGCCTGTCGCCGCCTGCGGGCCGGTCGGTGCCATCGCCGAGCGGTCGCGATCGGCACCTGGCCGAGGCCGGCGTGCTGATGGTCATGGCCTTCTGGGCGGGCAACTTCATCGCAATCAAGGGCGCGCTCGACGTCATCCCGCCGATCGCATTCACGTTCCTGCGCTTCAGCCTCGCGTGCGTGATCCTGCTCGCGGTGCTGCGCTGGCGGGAGGGCACGATCGCGGTCGCGCGTCGGGACCTGCCGCCGCTCATCGCCCTGGGGATCCTGGGCTTCGGGCTGTACCAGATCCTGTGGACGACCGCACTGGGCGGGATCTCTGCCGGTGACTCGGCCGTGCTCATCGCCACGTCCCCGGTCATGACCGCGCTGCTTGCCGTCGCCCTTGGGACGGACAACCTGACACCGGCCAAGCTGATCGGCGCCCTCGTCTCGTTCGCGGGCGCCGTGGTGGTCATCGCGGCCGGCACCGGGCTGAACCTGGCGGGCGAGGCGATCTACTACTTCGTGACCTTGCTGGCGGCGGCGTGCTGGGCGACGTACAGCGCCTTCGGTGGACCGATCCTGCGGCGGCACTCGCCGTTGCGAGCCACGACCTGGGCCACGCTGGTGGGCACGGCCGTGATGGCCGTGCCGGGCCTGCTCCAGCTTTCAACCGTGAACCCGGCGGCGGTGGGCGTCAAAGATGTCATCGCGATCGTCTATTCGGGCACGCTCGCCGCCGGGATCGGGAACGTCATCGTGCTCAACGGGGTGGGTTTGCTCGGCCCGACCCGGGTGACGGCGCTCCAGACCCTCGTGCCGGCTTTGGCCGTGATCCTCGCCTTCCTCATCCTCGCCGAGCCGATCCGACCCGGCCAGGTGCTGGGCGGCGCGATCATCCTCGTGGGCGTCGCGCTGACCCGGTTCGGGCCGCGGGGTCGTGGGGGTGCCGCGCGAAGCGTCGCAGCATGAGCATCCCGATCGCCGTCGCTCCGCCCGTCCCTTCGCTCGCTGCCGGTGCGCCGCCGCTGGCGATCCTGGTCGACTACGACGGGACGATCGCGCTGACGGACGTGTCCGACACGGTCATGGCGGAGCACGTGACCGGCGATTGGGAAGCGGAGGCCGCGGCTTACGACGCCGGGCTGATCGGTTCCCGGCGGCTGATGGAGCGCGAGATGGCCATGGTCCGGGCGGACCCGGCCGAGCTATTCGCCACCGCCGCCGCGCAGCCGCATGACCCGGGGTTCGTGCCGTTCGTGCGGCGCGCGCAGGCCGCCGGCATCCCGGTCGAGGTCGTGTCCGATGGACTCGGCTTCTTCATCCGGCCGGCCATGGAGGCGCTCGGGGTGGGCGAGCTGCCCATCGTCACCGCCCGGACGGCCTTTCGAAATGGCGGCGCATCGATCGCCTTTCCCAACGGGAACTCGCGCTGCTTCGTGTGCGGGACCTGCAAGCGCGACCGGGTCCTGGCCCACCGCGCGGCCGGCCGGCGGGTGGTGTTCATCGGCGACGGAGAGAGCGATCGATACGCCGCGGGCTACAGCGACATCGTGTTCGCCAAGCGGTCGCTCGTGCGCATCTGCCTGGAGGCCGGCTGGGACTTCCGACGCTGGACGGAGTTCGCCGAGGTCGACGCCTGGCTCGCGACGACGCTGCACGCGTGGGTCGCCGACCCTGCTTCGCTCACGCCGGTCGTCCCGGGTGGGGCAACCCCGAACGGGTTCTTCTGCGGGCCCGAGGCCTGGGGCGCAGGACGCGACGACCCGCCAGCCGGATGGTGGCCGCCCACGCGCGTGGGATGAACCGAGCGTGGCTGGCGTCCCGATGCTGCCGGCCGCCGACCCCGCCAGCGGTCTGCGGCCCCTCGGGCCCCCACAGCGCACGCAGCATCGCGAACCACCGAACGGCACTGCCTCGGCCTATCCTTGCGGCCGTGACCGACCCTGCCCTGCCCCAGCGATCCATCGACCAGCTGCGCGACCGAGCCGAGTCGCTCGCCGCCGCCTGGGGAGCCCGGGCGCGTGCTTCCACGACCGTCGGCCAGGAGCGCGCCATCCTGCGGCTGCTCGTGGTGACCGGGCTGGACCGTTCCGGTCATCCGCTTGCCGGAGCCGCCGTCGATCGCTGGCTCTCCACGAGCCGGGATGGACTCGGCGGCGGGATCGCGCTGCCGTTCGCCATGGCCCTCATGGAGTACGACCTCGAGCCACAGGGCCTCGCCCTCGATGTCGCTTCGGGTGCCGTGGACCTCGCACTCGAATCCCAACTCCTGCGTGACCCCGCACGTCGCGCGAGTGCCGAGTCCGAGGCGACCCGGCTGATGGTCGCGGCGACCGATCGGATCGACGCAAATCGGACCGCACGGATGGAGCTCCAGGACCTACTCGGTGAGCAAGTCGGCCGTGGCCGGGCACGACCCTTCACGAGCGGGACCTGAACGAGGCCCTCGAGGAGGTGGCCACGCTCGCGACCGCCGGATTCGACCTCCTCCGGATCGAGGTCCCGATCGGTCGTGAGCTCGCGATGCGGATGGAGAACGCCGGGCTGGACGTCCCGGAATGGCAACCTCGTGGCCAAGGGGGTCATGCCCCGATCGACCAACAGGACGATGGTGACCCGGCACCCGCCGGCAGCCAGCGGGCCCTGGCGCACCTCCGTCGCGTCGCGGACGGGGCGGCGGCGGAGCGGCGCGGGTACGTTCGGCTGGCGACCTCTGTCCCAGCATTGGGTATCCCCGACCATGCCGTCGTCGCGGCCTTCGAACGGATCGATCTGGCAGAGGCGGATCCGCTGACCGAGATCGTCGCGGGTGGTGTGGATCCGGACCGTTCGCTGGCGGATCACGCCTTTGCGAGAAGACTCCACCGACGTGCCCAGACGCTGGTCGGCGTGGGGGCCGGGCCGCTGATCGTGGCGCCCGACCTGGCTGCCGCGTGCCGTCCGACGCAGTGACCCGTTCCGGCCGTGCGCTCGCCTGCCAGCTCCTCAGCGTGGCGCTGGCCGTCGGTGACGGCGTGTCAGCCGATCGGACGGTTATCGGGGCGTATCCGCCCTGGCTGACGGAGGAGCCGGATGCCGTCGCTCGCGTGATCGCGGAGGTCGCCGTCCGGCACGCCATCTTCCCGGCCCAGATCCTGCGATTCGACGAGCCCGAGACGCCGGACGCTGGTTCCGGGGCGACCACGTCGGCCGCTTGGCCATTCATCGCGTCCGCCGCGCTGACCCGCTCGGGCGAGACCGCCGTGCTCATGCGACGCCGCGAACTGGATCCTCGTCGCTCGGTGGCCGAGGGTCGGGCCGCAGGCGGAGTCGCGGCGGGAGCCGTGACCGTGGGCCTGGCCCGTGGCCTCGACGGGGTGGCCGCCGCCCACGCCGTCTCGGTGATCGCGGTGGCGCTCCGGACCCTGGACGAGCTGGCCGACCGAGGCTGGCGGGCGATCGTTCACGACGTCGCCGACCCACATGCGGTCACCGGCCTGGGCGGGGACGCCGTTGCTGAGCGGACCGAGGCGTTCGATCCGCTCACCGTCCTGGACGGGGGAAACCTCAGCTAGGTCGAGCGGCGATCGGTCGCGACGGTCGGATCGACCACGACGGTCGAGTCCTCCCTGACGGTCGAGCCGTCCAGGTCGGCGGTCGCCGCGCGAACCTTCTCCCCGGCGCGATTGACGCTTGCGTACCAGTCCTGCGTTACCTGCGCCGCGACCTCGCGACCGCCGAGGCCGAACGCCAGGCCGAACGCGAGCGACACGGCCGCCACGAAGCCGACGACCAGGATGTTGATGAAGTCTGCGGCGATGCCCAGCTGCTTCACCGCGACGAGCACGGCGAAGGCCACGATCGCGACCTCGGCGATCCGGCCAAGCAGGGCAGCGTTCGAGAAGCCCATGCGTCCGGCGCCGACTTCGATCGCGCCGCGCACGAATCGAGCAAGAAGCGGGGCGACGAGCAGGATGATCGCGGCGACGATCAGGTTCGGGATCCAGAGGAGGACCTCATTCAGGAGCAGGCTGACCTGGGGCATGCCAAGGACATTGGCCGCCGCGATGAGGAAGAAGAAGCGGATGATCCACTTGACGATCTCGGCGGCGACCTTGCTCGGCTGGAAGCTGCTGGAACGGGTGCCGTAGACCTCGCCACCGTGCTCGGCGAAGAGCCGGTCCGCGCCGACTCGCTCTAGGATTTCCTTGACGATGCGTGCGACGACGCTGGAGATGATCCATCCGATCGCGACGATCAGCAGCGCCCCGATGACGAGGGGGATGGCGGCCAGCAACGTGCTCAGCGCGTTGGACAGCGACAGGAAGATGGCGTCTCCCCAGTCCGTGATCTGCATGGTTCAGGTCCTCCACTCGCTCGGTCGCTGGCGGCACCAGCGTTGGGCGCTCATCTTCGACCATGGGCCGTCGGATGTCGACCCCGTCGGAGCGCTGTGGCTTGCAGCGGCCTTGCGTCAGCCGCCGGAGACCGCCGGGATGACGTGGACGGTGTCGTCTGTCCCGACCGACGTGCGCAAGTCCGCCGGAACTCCCGCCACGAACACGTTGATGTGTGGCCGCAGCCGCGGCCCATCCTCGACCAGTCGATCGCGCAACCCTGGCACGCGTCCCTCCAGGGCCGCGATCACCGCCGCGACATCGGCCCCGTCCACCTCGTGACGTCGCTCCACGCCGGGGAAGAGTGCCAGCAGCGACCGCGGCAGCAGGACGACGGCCATCGCGAGCGTCTCGGTCAGTCGCGGACGAGGGCTTCGACCGCCCAGATCTCCGGCAGATCGCGGGTGATGAGCTGCCAGTTCACGCCATCGTCATCGCTGTGCCAGAGCTGGCCGGTCTTGGTCCCGAACGTGATCCCAACGGGTTCCGACGTGTCCCGCGCCATCGCCTCGCGCAGGACGCTGAGGTACGCATCCTGCTGGGGCAATCCGTCGCCGAAGCGGATCCAGGTCTCGCCGCGGTCCTGCGTCCGCCACACGGCAGCGGATGCGCCCGGGACGTAGCGGCCGCGATCGTCGCCGTTGAGCGGGATGATCCAGAAGGTGTCCGGATCGCGGGGATGGGCCACGAGCGGAAAGCCGAACTGGCTGGGCAGTCCATTGGCCGTGAGGTCCGTCCAGCTCAAGCCGCCGTCCGATGAGCGGTACATGCCACAGTGGTTCTGCTGATAGAGCGTCTCGGGCTCGCCCGCGGCGGCCGCGAACTTGTGCACGCACTGACCGGTGATCGGGTGCGGGTCCGGGTTGAAGTCGGCACGCACGCCCTGGTTGCGGGGTTCCCACGTCGCACCGCCGTCGAGGGTCTCGAAGACGCCGACGGCGGAGATCCCGACCCAGGTCCGCTGGAGGTCGGTCGGGTGGGGGATGATCGTGTGGAGGATGAGGCCGCCGGCACCGGGCTGCCACGTGGGCCGGCTCTCGTGTTCGGTGAGGCCGGTCACCTGCGACCAGGTCGCGCCGCGGTCCTCGCTCCGGAAGAGCGCGGCTGGCTCGACTCCGGCGAGGATGGCGCCGTCTGGAGTCACCGCGAGACTCCAGACGGTCTTGATCGGCTCCTGGCTGGTGCCGCCGTCGTCGCCGAACGTCAGCCCGACTGACGAATGCGTCCACGAAACGCCCAGGTCCTCGCTGCGCCAGACCGCCGGCCCGTACCAGGGCGATCCGCCGGCGGCCAGGAGGGCGCCGCCCCCGGGCTCGACGATCAGGTCGTGGATGGGCCAGCCCTCGCACAGCGGACCGCGGATCGCCCAGTCATCTGGGCCCCCTCCTTCGTCTGCGGCGCGTTCCAGGATGAACGCCCCCTTGGGCGTCCCGACGAGCAGGATCGATGTCGGCATCGCCTATCCTCCGGCCTTGAACGGGTAGACGACCCACGCATCCGTGTCGACCGCTCGGACATCGGGTTCGCCGGGCACCGTCGAGCGGCCAGGCTTGAAGTGGAGGACCGCCGTCGTGGGCAGCCCGCCGGCCTGGCGGACTCGCTCGGTCACGGCATGGATCGTCGTGCCACTGTCCCAGACTTCGTCCACGACGAGAACCTGCTTGCCGCGGAGTTGCGGATCGGCCGGGAACTGGAGGAAGGTCGGGTGGGGTCCTGGCTGACCCTGATCGTCGTAGTACTCGACCGCCGCCACGAGGATGTCGCGGATCTTCAGTCGATAGGCGAGCATCCCAGCCGGCACCATCCCGCCGCGAGTGATCGCCAGCATCACGTCGAACGGCTGTCCGGCCAGCCGGCCGGCGATGACCTCGACCAGGCGATCCAGCTCCTTCCAGCTGACGACGTCTCGCTCGGGAGCGACAGCAGGTTGCATCGCCCCAAGGATAGGCATCGTGGCCGGGGCGTGGGTGGCGTTCATCGCGAACTTGCCCGTGACGCCGCGCGGATGGACTCGAGCGCGACCGGATCATCCAGCGCCGACAGGTCGCCCGGATCGAGATCCAGCCACGCCGCGCGAATCACCCGGCGCATGACCTTTCCGGAGCGCGTCCTGGGGAGGGCCCGCACGGCGGCCACGACCTCCGGCTTCAAGGGCTTGCCGAGTTCATCGGCCACGCGCTGGCTGATCGAGCCGAGGAGCGCTGGATCTTCCGCGTTGTCCGGCCGCAGGACGCACAGCACGACGATCGCCTCGCCCTTGATCGCGTGTGGGACGCCGATCGCCGCCGCCTCCAGCACGGCCGGGTGGGACACGGCCGCGCTCTCCACCTCGGCCGGGCCGACGCGCTTG
>JACCVB010000054.1 GCA_013698385.1 Chloroflexota bacterium | reverse complement strand
TACGATGGCCCGGATGCTTCCCGATGGTCGCCGGCTCGGCGCGCACCTGCCCCTCGCGGACGGCATGGTCAAGGCAGTCGACCGGGCAAGCGCGATCGGTGCCAGCGCGATCCAGATCTTCAGCGACGACCCGACGGCCTGGCGGCGCCGAGCGGCACCACCGGTCGAACTTCCGACGTTTCGAGATCGACTGCTGGCCGCCGACATCGATCCCGTCGCCATCCACGCGTCGTACCTGATCAACCTGGCCGGCTCCGAACCCACACTCCACGCGCGCTCGATCGACCTGCTGGCGCAGGAACTGCACGATGCGCCGTCGTTCGGGGCGCGGTTCGTGAATGTGCACATCGGGTCGCATCAGGGCCATGGGGTCGACGTCGGCGTGCAGCGGGTCGCGAACGGGGCCCGGCTGGCGCTGGCCACGGCGGACATCCTGACCGAGCTCGATGGTGCGGGGACCGGCGTGCCGGTGATGCTCGTCCTGGAGAATTCGGCCGGCAGCGGCGGCGGGCTGGGGATGGATCTTGATGAGCTGTCGACCATCGCCCGCGCCCTGGCGGAGCGAGGCATCGGGCCGAAGCGGGTGGGGTTCTGCCTTGATACGGCGCACGCCTGGGGCGCCGGAGCGGACCTCGCGACGCCGGCGGCCGCGGACGACTTCCTCGCCGAGTTCGACGACCGGATCGGGCTGGATCGGCTGGTCATGGTCCACCTCAACGACTCGCGGGCCGAGCGTGGATCTCGGATGGATCGGCATGAACACCTGGCTGCCGGCCGGATCGGGGCGCGGGGTCTGGCTCACCTGCTCCGTCACCCCGGACTCCGTCATGCCGCCTATCTGCTCGAGACGCCGGGCATGGACGAGGGATACGACGCGATCAACCTGACCCGGGCGCTTGACCTGGCCGCTGGGCGCGCCCTTGCCCCCCTGCCGCCGGGAGCGATGGAGGTCCGCAGCAGTCGGGCGCGGACGGCGCCCGCGTGACCGACGGCACGGGCTCGACCGAGCGAACCGCTGCCGAGCGTGTCGTGCTCGCGGGCCTGCTCGTGCTGGCCGCGCTGCTGCGCCTGCCCGATCTCGCGACGCGGGGCACCTGGGATGCCGATCAGGGCCACGACATGCTCGTCTTGCGAGCGTTCGTGCGTGACGGCCTCGTGCCACTCCTCGGCCCGCCGACCTCCATCGGCGACTTCCACCACGGCGCCTGGTACTACTACCTGCTCAGTCCGGCGGCCGTCCTGACCGGCGGCGATTCCGCCCTGGCGGTCGTGGTGCTCATCGCCCTCGCCGGAGTCGCGGCCGTGGGCGTGACCTGGTGGCTCGCTCGGGCCATGGGCGGACCGGTGGCCGGTGCCACGGCGGGGTTTTTGATGGCGATCTCCATCGCCGCGATCGATGAATCGACCTTCATCTGGAATCCGAACCTGATCGCCCTGTCCAGTTCCGTGGCCCTCGCCGGGGCGTGGCGCGCGTGGACGACGAGGCGGCCGCGCTGGTGGCTGCTCGCGGCGGTCGGGACCGCGCTGACGATGCAACTCCACGTCCTGAGCGTGACCCTGCTGCCGGTCGTCGCGGCACTGTTCGTGGCGGACCTCCGGCGAAGTCCGGCCGGGACGGGTCGCGGGTCGGTGGCTCGAATGGGTCTGGTCGCACTGGGGATCCTCGCCGTGGCGTACGTCCCGCTCGCCGTCCACGAGCTGACCGCCGACTTCTCCGAGACGCGGGCCATCATCGACTACCTGGCAGGCGGCGCTGGCAATGGGGCCGTGGCGCTCCCCGTGCGGCTCGGCATCGTGGGGCTGCGCGTCGTCGGCTGGCCGCTCACGGGGCTGATCACGGCGGGGTTCCTTCCGGCGGTTGCGGCCACGGCCTTGGTCGTGGGCCTGGTCGCGTGGCGTTGGCGGACGCGCGGAGCGTCGTCCCGCGAACGGGTCGCGGTGCGCTGGCTGGGCCTCGGGCTGGCGTGGTCCGTGGTGGCGCTGGCCGTGGTCGCGCCCAGCCTTTCGACGGTCGTGGCCGGGCTACCCAATGACCACTACCACGCGTTCGCGGACCCGATCGTGTTCGTCCTCGTGGGGCTCGGTGTTGCGGGTCTGGTGCACGGTGGTGGGCAAGGAGGGAGGCACGAGGACGGACGTCAGGACGAACGCCTGGCCGACCGCCAGGACGATCGCATCGCCCGTCCGGGACTCGGTGTCGCGGCGCTGATCGTCTTCGTCCTGGCAGGCTGGAACCTGACCCGTCTCCCACCGGGCGTCGCGGCGGATGGGGGCTACCCGGCAGCCGAATCTGGAGCTCGCCGCGTGGAGGCCGCGTTGGCCGCCGCGGGCGTGGGGACCGACGCTCCGGTCGTCGTGCGTTCGCTGCCGGACTTCAAGTCGACCGAGGCGATGGCCTACCCGCTCGTTCGTTTTGGACGACGGGTGGACGCGGCGACTCCTCAGGGACCGGCGCCTGGAAGCGTGCGGGGCGTCCCAGCCGGGCTGCGGTCACCGCTCGTGCTGTTGTGCGACGACCTGTTCGCGGCGTCGATCGGAGCCGCCTGCGGCGGTCCAGCCGAGGCCCGGATCACTCCGGAGGCGGGCAGCCCGGCATTCGGCGCGCTGATGGACCGCTTTGAAGTCGCGCCGGGACGCTTCGTGTCGGTCTACAGGCCCGCCGCGCCGTGAACCAGGCGTCGTCCGGTCCCAATCTCGTGTTCGGTTCGGGTCCCGACCATGGATGATGTGCGCACCAGCCACGGTATGGCCGGTCGAAGGCGCGGATCGGCCCGGATCCGACCGTGGACCGTGCGATGTGTGCTCGGTGTGCACGATACGTCACCGTACAGCCTTTCCGAGTCGCGCGCCATAGCGTGGCCCAGGTGCACATCCTTCATGATCGGCCGGCCGGCGGTTGGGATTCTGGCCCCGAGTGGGCCGACCGGCGGCTGGATTCCTCGCCGACAGCCCCGCCGCCGCACCGCGGTTCCGGCGTGAGCGGAACCTAGTAGCGGCCCGGCTCCCGCCCGACAGAACGAGCCACCGATCGAACGGTGCTGACGGCCGTTCCCGTGGCGCTGCCACCGCTCGCCGCGACTCGCCCGTCGGTGAGCGGGCGATCGCTCCGGATCGGACCGGCAAGCGTCCGCTCCGCGGGCCGGTCCATGCCGGTCGCACTACCCGACTCGGGCTGGAACGATCGGCCGTAGCGGCGCGTCCGAACGGCCAGGTAGTACTCCATGATCTGGCGCACCTGTGGCTCGGACAGGAGATCGTCGGCGCGCAGCGCGTACTCCACGCGAGCGGTCGGATTCGAAGAGCCGGACGTGACCATGCCCAGGTACTGCGGGGTGTCCGCATCGTCGCGCAGCTCCCGGAGGCCTCGCGCGAGCTTCGTGGCCGTACCCAGGGACGGCATCCGATTGCCACGGATCAGCCGCGAGATGGTCGAGTGATCCACGCCGGACTGTTGAGCCAGCTGGCGCTGCGACATCTTCTTGGCCTTGAGCTGGGCTCGCAGCCATTCGTTGAACGCGCGTCCGTTCTGGGTGGTCATGCTGACTGAGCGCTCCCGAGGGGCCGGGCCTGACAGACGATCCGCCTGGTCACAGCCTCGATCGCACGATGATGGTCAGGCGGCCGATCGGCCTGTATCACCCATTCGTACCACTCCCGCGCAAGGCCGTGCCGACATGCGGCTGCGGGATCTGGCCCTGTCCCGATGGTTTCTTCGACACAAGGTAGGCGATCGACCCGAACACGATGACCGAAAAGACGCTGATGACCCGGTCCAGGAGGGCGATCGCGGTGGCTTCCGGCAGGGCCACGCCATAGGCGACGGTGAGGACGCCGACCACGCCCGCCTCCACGATCCCGAGGCCGGCCGGGCTGAGCGGCACGGCCGTCAACAATGACCCGATGAGCGCCACGAACACGGCGCCGGACAGGCCGAGTTCGACGTCCACGAAGCCCAGGGCCTGGACGACGAAGAAGAGGCGCAGCGCTTCGGTCATCCAGACGAATCCCGTGAGCAGGGCGAGGAGGGGCATCTGGCGCAGCGCCAGGGCGCCGAAGACGCCCTCTTCGAATCGGTCGTACAGCTCGAGGACCCGGTGTGGCAGGGGCAGGACGTCGATGATCCGGCGTCCGAAGTTGCGCATCGTGAACAATCCCACGGACAGCACCACGACCACGACCAGGCCGATCGCGAAGACGACCTGGATCGCCGTCGGCAGGCCGTCGCGGAAGCTCCAGAACCCTGCTGCCATCCCGAGCAGGGCGATGGCCACGAGGTCCAGCACGCGCTCGATGAAGACCGTGCCGAACGTCCGCGACAGGGAAGCCGTGCTGTTGATCTTGAGCAGGTACGCCCGGTAGACGTCGCCGAGCTTGGCCGGCACGACGCAGTTGACCAGCCAGGACAGGAGGATGATCTCGGTGGAATCCCGCGTCCCGATCCGGAAGCCGGTGCCCCGCAGGAGCAGCGCCCAGCGCATCCCGCGCAGGGGAAACCCGGCGTAGAAGACGAGGAAGGCGACCAGCACGAGCAGCGGGTTGGCGCCCAGGACGAGGCCCGGAACGCGCGCCAGCTGCTGACCGTTGAGGGCGACGAACAGGACGATGATCGCGATCGGGATGGCGATCGAGATGATCGTTCGCGGCTGCCGCAGGCGGCGCGACAGCGACATCTGTTCCGGGTCGGGGTCCGGCTCCCGGCCGGGCGCAGCATGGAGGGCCTCCGTCGGCTCGCTCATGCGTGCGGGACCCGGCGGTTGCCACGCACGTGCTGCACGACCTTGGCGACCGGTGTCCAGAGGCGGATGGCAAGGCTGGCTCGCCCGGGCACGATCTCCGCCGACGCGAGGGCGGCCAGCAGTCCGGCGGGCGTGGAGGGATCCCCGTCCAGGGCCGTGTAGGCGACCCCCACCTCCATCAGAGAATGCGCATCGGAGACCGCGACCCCGAACCGCTCGTGCTCGCGGGCGAACTCGGCCGCTCGCTCGTTGCCGTTCCCGACGAGGCGCGCGTTATGCACCTCGATCCAGTCGACGAGCGGCGCCAGCGTCGCCATGCGCGCGTCCCGCAGGAGCGATCCGCGCATCCGATCGAACGGATGGGGCACGCCGACCAGCCCACCCTGCTCGCGGGCCGCAGCGATGGTCTCCACAGCGGACATGCCGGGCGGGATGACCCGCTCGAGGAACGCACAGATGAGGTCGCCATCGGCCGTCTTCACTTCTTCACCGACGATGACCGTGAGCGCCGCCGGAGCGGCGTCCCGCGCCCGGAGCGCGCCATCGATCCGGTCATGGTCCGTGATCATCAGGTGGGTCAGGCCTCGAGTCGTCGCCGCTCGCACCACGTCGGCCGGTCCGGCCAGGCAGTCGAACGACGCGGACGTGTGGCAATGCAGGTCGATGAAGGCCCGATCGATCAGCACGGATCAGGCGTCGACCACGGCATCAGATCTGCTGGACGAGAGACTTCTTGAAGAAGTCGAAGTGCTCCAGCGCGAGACCCGTGCCCAGGGCGACGCAGTCGAGTGGGTTCTCCGCCACGTGGCACGGCACGCCGGTGACCTGGGTCAGCAGCTTGTCCACGTTGCGCAACAGGGCACCGCCGCCGGACATGACCATGCCCTTGTCGATGATGTCCGAGGATAGCTCCGGGGGCGTCTGCTCCAGGACGGACCGGACAGCCGCCACGAGCTGCTGGAGGGGGGCCTCGATCGCCTCCATGACCTCGGACGAGGTGATCGGGATCGTCCGGGGCAGACCCGCGATCAGATCCCGGCCGCGGACTTCCATGGTCAGCTCGCGCTCGAGTGGGAGAGCAGCGCCGATCTGGATCTTGACCTGCTCGGCGGTTCGCTCGCCGACCATCAGGTTGTACTTCTTGCGGATGTACGTGGCGATGAACTCATCGAACTTGTTGCCACCGATGCGCAACGAGTGCGACACCACGATCCCGCCCAGGGCGATGACCGCGATCTCCGACGTCCCGCCACCGATGTCGATGATCATGTTCCCAGACGGTCCGCTGATCGGCACGTTCGCCCCGATCGCCGCGGCCAGCGGTTCCTCGATCAGGAACGCCTCCTTGGCCCCGGCCTTGAGCGCCGCGTCGCGCACGGCCCGCTTCTCCACCGAGGTGACGCCGGCCGGCACGCTGATCATCACTTCTGGACGGTTGAACCCGATCCGGCCCTTGGTCGCCTTGTTGATGAAGAAGCGGAGCATCGCCTCCGTGATGATGTAATCCGCGAT
>JACCVB010000046.1 GCA_013698385.1 Chloroflexota bacterium | reverse complement strand
GGCATCCCGGTCGAGATCGTGCCGGTTACCCTGATGGGCCTGATCGCGCCGGTCACGACGGTCGGGGCCACCATCTTCCACACCGCCGATGTCCTGGCCGGGATCACGATGGCCCAGGTCATCCGGCCCGGGGCACCCGTTCTCTTCGGCGGCGCGCCGGCGACGTTCCACATGAAGGTCGCGTCGTCACCGATGGCCGCCATCGAGGCGCTCCAGCTCGACGCCGCGTACGTCGCGGTCGCCAAATCGCTGAGGCTGCCCAGCCAGTCGTACATGGCCCTCTCCGACGGGCCGATCCTCGACGCCCAGGCCGGAGCGGAGACGTTCGGCAGCGCACTCATCGCGGCCCTCGCGGGGGTCAATTCGGTGTCCGGCCCGGGGATGCTGGACTTCCTCCTCGTGTTCAGTCTGCCCAAGCTCGTGTTCGATGACGAGATGTGCGGCCAGGCGTTGCGCTTCGTGCGCGAGATCGAGATCAAGGACGACCTGCCGGTCGGCGCGCTGATCGACCGGCTGCTGGAAGATCAGCACCTGATCATGGCCGACCACACGACGGCGCACTGGCCGACTGAACTGTATTTGCCGAGCACCGTGATCGATCGCGACAATCGGGAGAATTGGCTGCGGGCCGGCGGCAAGGACACGCACCAACGGGCCTGCGAAGAAGTCGATCGCCGACTCGCGGCCTACCGTCCACTCCGGACGGATCCCGTCCTGGACGACGAGCTGCGCCGGATCATCCGGTCCGGCCTGGTCTCCCAGACCGAACTGCCGACGATCCCGCCCGCACCTGAACCATCGGCGGAGGCGCTCGCGGCCGAAGCCGGGCCCGTCCGGCGGCGAAACCTGCGGCGAGGCGGCTGAGACCCGGGCACCGACGGGCGGCTGGACCGCGCCCGGGTGGCGAGCGGCTGGATCGGGTCGGGCCCGCCCGAAGCCTGCGATAGCATCACCGGATGCCGGTCCCCCAGCCTCCGAGCCAACCCGCGTCCGCGCCCTCCGTCGATGAGCGGACCCTGGCGACGGCCGCCCTGGTCCTCGAGATCACGACCGCTGCCGCCGGCGAGCTGGACCTCGACGCGATCCTGCACGCGGCCCTGGACCGGCTGCACGCGGTCGTGTCGTTCACCGGGGGCTCGATCGCCCTCGTTGACGGAGACGACCTGGTCATCCGGGCGGCGACCGGGCCATTCCAGGAGGAGGCCCTCGGCCAGCGGCTCGCCCGCGGTCCATCCCGCAGCTGGATGGTCGTCGAGACGCTTGGCTCCGCTCGTGTGGACCACGTGGAGGCTGCCGGCCTGCGCATGACGGGGCCCGAGGCGTCGACCGCCGTCCGGTCCTGGCTCGCCGTTCCGATCGAGCGGCGGGGCATCGGGATCGGCCTGCTCGAGGTGGACTCCACGACACCCGGCGCCTTCTCTGAAGCGGACCAGGTCCTTGTCGCCACGGTCGGTCGGGCGCTGGCCGGGCCCGTGGACCTTGCCGCCCGCTACGCCGCCGAACAACGGGCCACGCAACTCCGCGACGCGTTCACCGGGGTCGTCAGCCACGAATTGCGGACGCCGATCACGACGATCTACGGGATGAGCCAGGTGCTCCGCCAGCGCCACCAGACGATGGCGCCCGAAACCCTGCGCCAGGCGATCGTCGCGATCGAGGACGAAGCCGACCGGTTGCGTCGATTGGCCGAGGATTTGCTGGTCCTGAGCCGGGCCGAGGGTGGTCGACTGAGCCTCGCCCAGGACCCGCTCGTGCTCGGACACATCATCCGCCGGGCGTTGAAGGACGAGTCGGCGCGCTGGCCATCTCATCGATTCGAGTCTCACATCGCGCCGCGCCTGCCGATGGTCCTCGGCGAGGATCTGCATGTTGGCCAGGTCCTTCAGAACCTGCTCAGCAACGCCGCCAAGTACAGCCTCGCGGGCTCGCTCATCGAGGTGACCGCGCACGACGAGCCCGACGGCGCGACCATCCGGGTGCTGGACGAGGGCTCCGGGCTGCCACCGGGCGACCCGACCCGCCTGTTCGACCTGTTCTACCGGGATCCGGGCGCCGCACGCCAGGCCACCGGCGCCGGGATCGGCCTGTTCGTCTGCCGTCAGCTGGTCGAGGGCATGGGCGGCCGCGTCTGGGCCCGACCGCGGGAGCCACGCGGCGCCGAATTCGGGTTCTGGCTTCCGGCCCTGCGCGAGGAAGACCGCGACTGACCGGACGGGGCGGTTCAGCGGGCGCGCACTCGGTTGTTCTTCGCGTCATGGGTCAATTCGACCAGGCCGAGGGCTTCGAGCAACGGCGGCAGGTACATCCCGAACCGACCGCGGTAGCCCTTGCGCAGGCCGTACCAGCCACCGACCGGATTGTCAGAGGCCCGACCCCAGGCCTCCACCGACCCTTCCGTCGCGGGCTTCTGCTCGTCCGCCGCGCCAAGCGGGATCCAGTCCCCTTGCGCCTTGAGCATCCCGTGAAGGTCATCGATCGCCGAGAGGTGATACTTGAGCTGGGTCGAACCGACCTGACAGATGAGCG
>JACCVB010000030.1 GCA_013698385.1 Chloroflexota bacterium | reverse complement strand
TCATCGACTACGCCACGAAGACCGCCCGCAGCACGGACAGCGGGGTCAGCTTCATCGAAGGCGACGAGATCAGCGTCGATGGCGCCACGGGACAGGTCTACCAGGGCGCGATCGCGACGGTCAGCGCCCGGTTCGAAGACCAGCCCGAGCTCCAGAAGATCCTTGGCTGGGCGGACGAGATCCGCCGGATGGAGGTCTGGACGAACGCGGACAAGCCAGAGGAGGCGGCCCAGGCCCGAGGCTACGGCGCACAGGGCATCGGCCTGTGCCGAACGGAGCACATGTTCCGTGAAGGTGAGCGGCTGGACATCGTCCGCGACGCGATCCTCGTGGCCAGCGTCGCCACGCGGGCCAAGGCCAGGCGCGACGCCGGTGAGACCCTGAGCGCGGACGACGGGGAGGCCGTGACCCGCTTCGATGCCGCGATGGCCAAGCTCGAGGTCCTGCAGCAGGGCGATTTCGAAGGCATCTTCCGGGCGATGGATGGCCTGCCCGTCGTCGTCCGCCTGATCGACCCACCGCTCCACGAGTTCCTGCCCAACCTCGAGGAGCAGCTAGTCAAGGTCACGAGGGCGGAGTCGACCGGCGGCGCGTCCGAGGAAGACAAGGAACTCCTGGCGACGATCAAGTCGCTCCACGAGCAGAACCCGATGCTCGGCCTGCGCTGTTGCCGCCTCGGGCTGATGATCCCGGACTTCGTGAAGATCCAGACCCGCGCGATCCTCAACGCCCAGATCGCGGTCAAGCGCGCCGGCGGCAACCCGATCGCCAAGATCATGATCCCGCTCGTCGGCCACGTGAACGAGCTCGCCCGGACCCGGCAGCTGCTGGAAGCCGAGGCGCGCGCCGTCGAATCGAAGGCGGACGTCAAGGTCGACTACAAGTTCGGCACGATGATCGAGGTGCCACGCGGCGCCCTCACCGCCGACGAGATCGCGCGCGAGGCCGATTTCTTCAGCTTCGGCACGAACGACCTGACCCAGATGACCTTCGGCTACAGCCGCGACGATGCCGAGGGCGGATTCCTCCTGAAGTACGTCGAGGAGGGCATCCTGCCGGTCAATCCGTTCCAGACCCTGGACGACGCGGTCGCGGGTCTGATGAAGATGGCGGTCGACAATGGCCGTGCGACGAAGCCTGATCTCGAGCTCGGGATCTGCGGCGAGCACGGCGGCGACCCGGCATCGATCTTCAAGTGCGAGGCGATCGGGCTCGATTACGTCTCCTGCTCGCCGTTTCGGGTGCCGGTCGCCCGGTTGGCCGCGGCCCAGGCGGCGCTGGCGTCGCAGGCCGCCATGGCCGAGCGCGACAAGTAGCCGACTCCGGCCGCCTGCGCGGCCTGCTGCTGGACACGGAGCCGCTCCGACGCGATCGAGACTATCGGTGGCTATGGTCCGGCCAGGTCGTGAGCGG
Organism: Chloroflexota bacterium; assembly: GCA_013698385.1. GTDB lineage: Bacteria > Chloroflexota > Limnocylindria > Limnocylindrales > CSP1-4 > SPCO01. Next base: position 1,293 of record JACCVB010000030.1, on the reverse strand, counting down.
GATGGGCAGCCAGATCACCCGTCTCGCGCTGCCCTTCCAGGTCTACGCCCTGACCGGCTCGACCCTCGCGATCGCCGCGCTGACGGTGGTCCAGCTCGTCCCGCTGCTCGTCTTCGCGCTCGCCGCCGGGTCCCTCGCCGACGCGGTGGACAAGCGACGGCTGCTGTTGGCGACCCAGGTCGGGCTGGCTGTGACGAGCGGGGCCCTGGTGGTGCTTGCGCTTCAGGGAGATCCGCCGCTCGTGCTGCTGTTCGTGGTCGCGTTCTTTGCCGCGGGCCTGACGTCCGTCGACCAGCCGACCCGTGCTTCCTCCATCCCGCGCCTCGTCCCGGCCGAGCGGCTGCCGGCCGCGATGGCCCTCAACCAGCTCAACTACCAGGCGGCTTCGATCATCGGGCCGGCGTTCGGCGGGATCCTCATCGCGACCGTGGGCCTGCCCGGCGCGTACGCCATCGATGTCCTGACGTTCGTGGCCTCATTCGTGGCGCTCCTGGTGATCCGACCCCTGCCGCCACTGGGCCGGGTGACCCGGCCCGGGCTCGCGGCCGTTCGTGAGGGCCTTGCGTTCGTGCGCCGCCGGCCCGTGCTGATGGGCACGTTCGTGATCGACCTGAACGCGATGATCCTGGCCTCGCCGATCGCGCTCTTCCCGGCGATCGCGTTGGACATCTTCCGGGTGGGCCCGGCCGGGCTCGGGATCCTGGCCGCGGCGCCGGCCGCCGGGGCGTTCGTCGGAGCGCTGCTGTCCGGGTGGGTGCCACGGGTCCGACGGGTCGGTCGGGCGCTGGTCATCGTGGTCGCGTTATGGGGACTTGCGATGGCCGGGTTCGGGGTGGCCGTACTGCTTCAAGCGATCGCGCTGGCGCCGCTCATCTGGACGTTCCCGCTGGGGCTCGTGCTGCTGGCGGTCGCCGGGGCGGTGGACATGTTCTCGGCGGTGTTTCGGAACACGATCCTCCAGCTCACGACGCCGGACGAGCTGCGCGGCCGGGTGACGTCCATCCACATCCTGGTGGTGACCGGCGGGCCGCGCCTGGGCGATATCCAGGCGGCACTCGTGGCGGCGGCCGTTGGGCCGGGGCTCGCCGTGGTGGCGGGCGGGTTGCTGTGCGTGCTCGGCGTCGGGGTGAGCAGTCGGCGGATCCCGTCGTTGCCGGCCCATGTGCTGGGTGAGGGAGCCGAGGAACTACCTGCACGGACGTGAGCCGCGAGGGGGAGGCTCCCTTCGTCGTGCCGGACAGGACTAGAAGTGAGGCTCGTCCATCAGCCAGCCCGACTTGGTCAGGACGAGGT
>JACCVB010000022.1 GCA_013698385.1 Chloroflexota bacterium | reverse complement strand
TGAGGTTCCCCACCGGGTCAACCGGGTAAGACCGCAGGGAGACCACCTGTTTGATAGGCCGCATGTGGAAGTCCGGTGACGGATGAAGCTGAGCGGTACTAACGGTCGAGGGCTTGACCTCTTCAGCTACTGACCAGGGGTCAGTGGCTGGGATCGTGGATCAGACCACCTTGAAGACTCATCTGAGATCGAAGATCTCTTCCGGCGCCCGCTCAAGGGTCCAAGTGACCCGAGCTGTGCCGCTGCCGACACGTCCAGACGCAACGAATCCCGGTGACTCTAGCGGAGAGGCCATACCCGTTCCCATCCCGAACACGGAAGTCAAGCTCTCCAGCGCCGAAGATACTGAGAGGGCAGCCTTTCGGGAAAATAGGTCGTCGCCGGGATTTTTGCGTGTCCGGAGGTCCTTCCGGGCCGAAGTCGTGTCCTGGCCGGAGCGAGCCCATGGTCCCCCACGGCTCGCTATGCTGGTAGCACATGGTCGCCTCGACTTCCTTGCGCCCCATCCCGTCCGACACCACCCCGCCGATCGCTCGCATCTGCCCGTATCTCCTCGCGGACGACGGCCGCTGGAAGGCCTCGACGCCGGCGCGGGAGCACCGCTGCACCGCCGTGGAGCCATCTGCGATCCTTGCGCTGGAGAAGCAGCGCCGGTTGTGCCTCGGCTCCGAGCACGGCGCCTGTGCCACCTTCCGAGCCGCGACGGAGCCGGTGCCTGCGAGCTCCAGGCGTTCAGTCGGAAGCGACGATCGCGCGGCCGGCGCCTTCCGGGCCACCGTTCGTACAACTCCGCTGGTCCTCGACGATGGCCTGGCCCGCCCGATCATGTCCCTGGACGTCCGGCGCGGCGCGGGTCAGGCGCTCCTGGTGAGCCTCATGACGGTCGCGGTCGCGGCCATCGTCTTCGCCCGGCTGCCCGGTGGAGGGCCTCCGGCCGACCGATCGCTCGCGGCGGCGGATCGCACGACCCGAGCCACGCCTACCGCCCAGGCTACGCCGATCAGGGCCGCAGCCGGCGCCAGTCAGGCACCCGTCCGCACGCTCGTGCCGACCGGAGCGGAGCCGAGCGTCGTAGCGGCTGGCAGCCCCGCGGTCGCTCCGGGCCCGACGAAGACTTCGGCAGCCGCGCCGACGAGTTACAAGGTCAAGCGCGGCGACACCCTGTCCCGGATCGCCAACCGGTTCGGCACGACCATCGCTGTCCTCAGCGAATTGAACAGGATCAAGGATCCGGCACGATTGCGGGTCGGCCAGGTCTTGGACCTCCCCTGAGCCACGCCTGAGCTCGACGTCAGCGGTGGCAGCAGCGCCGTCAGCGCTGGCAGCCCCGGCAGTACGACGTCACAAACCCGCCGGGCTTGACCTCGGTGATCCGCGTGCCGCAGCGCGGGCAGGGCTGGCCGCCCTTGCCGTGAACCGCAAGGAAGTCGCGGACCTGCCGCTCGAACGTCGGTGGCACGCGACGGCGCAGCACATCGATCGCGGTGACCAGGGTGGAACGCATCGCCTCGTGGAGCGCATCGATCTCTTCGGTCGCGAGTGACGACCGCTTTCGAAACGGCAGCAACCCGGCAGCGTGGACGACCTCATCGCTGTAGGCGTTCCCGATGCCGGCCACGAACGCCTGGTTGCGCAGCAGGTTCTTGAGTTCACCCGGGTGGCGTTTGATCCGGTCGCGCCAGACCTCGTGCGTCACCCGCGGATCATCGGCCTCGGGCCCCATCTCCCCGGGGCCGAGACCCGGCACCGATCGCTGCACGCCGCTGGGCAGGAGATAGACCTTGCCCATCTGGGTCGGATCCCGGTAGCGGACTTCCGGCATCGCATCCGCTCGTGGAAGCCAGGCCGCGCCCTTCGTCCACGCCGCAGATCGCCTGCGCCGGGCGGGCTCACCGAGCGCCCCGAAACGCAGGATGAACGCCGTCTTGGTCGGCACCTTCGCGTCCGGTGCCGCCAGCTGGAACCGACCGGTGAGCATCGGATTGATGACGATCGAGTCGCGATCGAGGTCGATCATCAGGAACTTGCCCTGGCGCCGGATGGCGGTGACGATCTGTCCTTCCAGCGCCTGCAGTTCGGCCGGGGTTCCGCGAACGGCGAGCGGTCCCGGAGCGCTGGCGGCACGGATCGGGCGGCCACGAAGGGCAGCGTCGAACGCCTCCGCGACCACCGTCAGATCGGGCAATTCAGGCACGGTCGGTCGATTGTAGCCGCGTGAAAGCGTGTGCTAGACTCTCCCGGCCCAAGAGGCTGGACAGCTGAAGATGGAATCAGGCCCATCGAGCGCGAAGGAGTGGACCGCGGAGTTCGATCACCACGGACCTACCCGAACCGTCACTCGTCACGGCCTGAATCGTTCAGGCCGTTCGTGATTCTCAGGGGCAAAATCCACGACCAGGAGTGACCAGACACTTGACCGAAGACCAGAACGACCGGACCGCGCCTGACGCGGAGGCGCCCGCCTCCGAGCCCCAGCAGGCACCCGAGTCCGGAGCGGCCACGGCCGTCGCAGACCAGCCCGTCGCTTCCACGACCGTGGCTGACCCGGAACCCACCCAGGAGGCATCGGGTGGTCCCGCCGCGGATTCGAGCCCGACCGACGCATCGACCCACGACGAGGCACCCGATCCCGCGCCGCAAGACGCATTGCAGCCGGAGCCCGGGCCTGATGCGACTGCGGACGCCAATGACGAAGCCCCGTCCATGGCTGCCGGATCCCCGGTGGAAACGCCAGTCCCGGACCAGACGCGCGTGTCCGAGGCCCCCGCCGACGACAACACGGCAAACGGGGTCGTCCTCGACGAGTCGGACACGGCCGATGCGCCGGCCGCGGACGATGAGCCGGAGTCGGTCGCTCCTCGCGATCTGGGACCCGAACCGACGACGATGGAGGAATTGCTGGCGGAGCAGGACTCCGACATCAAGAGCTTCAAGCACGGCGACGTGGTCGAAGGCAATGTCGTTCGGATCGACAAGGACGAGATCCTTGTCGATATCGGCGCCAAGAGTGAAGGCGTCGTCAGCAATCGGGAGCTGTTCGGCCGGCACGGCGGCGAGGGCCAGGCCCCGCTCAATATCGGCGATACGGTCCTGGTCTACGTGCTCCAGCCGGAGTCGCCGGAAGGTCACGCCGTCCTGTCCCTGCGGCGAGCCGGCCTCGAGCGCAAATGGCGCTCCATGCAGGAGCAGTTCGAAACGGGCGTCATCATCGAAGCGCCGGTCATCGATCACAACAAGGGCGGGCTCATCGTCGACTGCGGCATCCGCGGGTTCGTGCCGATCAGCCAGATCGTCGACTTCCCGCGTCGCCCACAGAACGACCAGCCGCGCGACGCCGCGCAGGAGATCGCCGAGAAGCTCATGCCGTTCGTCGGCCGCAAGCTTCGGCTCAAGATCCTCGAGGTCAACCGCAAGGCCAACCGCCTCATCCTGTCCGAGAAGGTCGCGCTCTACGAGGAGCGCCGCGAGAAGCGGGACGAGCTGTTCAGCAGCCTGCAGGTGAACCAGAAGGTCACCGGCACGGTCCGCTCGATCGCGCCGTTCGGCGTGTTCATCGATCTCGGCGGGATCGACGGCCTGGTCCACAAGAGTGAGCTCTCGTGGAACAAGGTCAACAATCCCGAGTCGGGCTACAAGGTCGGCGAAGAGGTCGAGGCCGAGGTCATCGACATCAACCACGAGCGCGGACGGATCAGCCTGTCCATCCGGCGCCTCCAGCCGGATCCGTGGCATTCCACGGTCGCTGACTTCAACGTCGGTGACGTGATCGACGGCACGGTCACCAAGCTCGTCAACTTCGGCGCGTTCGTGCGCGTCCGCGACGGGCTGGAGGGGCTCATCCACATCAGCGAGCTGTCGCACCAGCGCGTCGTCCATCCGGGTGACGTCGTCCACGAGGGCCAGTCGCTCAAGCTCAAGATCATCTCGCTCGACTCCGAGCGCCACCGCTTGGGGCTCAGCCTCAAACAGGCCGAGGAGCTACCTGCCCGGCCGGCACCTGAGCCCGGCCAGGCGAGCCCGTCCGGTCCGCGGCCGGAGCGTCGTCCGCGACAGGAACGCAGCTACTCGATGAGTGATGCGGTCCAGGAGCCCGAGGGCGGGATCGACAACACCCTCGCGTCAGCATTCGCCGGAGTCCGCCAGCAACTCGCGGCCGCCGAGACGACCGACGACGCGCCGAGCGCCCAGGCCGACACGCCCGAGACGACCGACGACGCGCCGAGCGCCCAGGCCGACACGCCCGAGACGACCGACGACGCGCCGAGCGCCCAGGCCGACACGCCCGAGACGACCGAACCCGTCGACGCGGTCGCCGAAGTCATCGATACCGTCGTCGAGAACGAGCTTGCGCTCGAATCCGCCGCAGGCGCGGAGATCGCGCGACTGGCCGATGCCGCCGCCGCCAACGAAGCGAACCTGGAGCCCGCTGCAGCCGAAGCGGCCGCGATCGTAGAAGTCGTATCGGAAGTGGAAGCCATCGAGGAGTCGATCGCGGCAGCGGCGATCGAGGAGATCGTCCAGCAGCCTGTACCGGACGGTACCTCGACAGACGACTCGGCTGAGGCTCAGGCTCCCGACGCGGCTGAGACCCCCGAGGCCGACCCTGCGCAGGATCCCGCGACCGAGCCCGGCCCCGGTCCCGCCTGACCCGGCGACCGGGCGGGTCGTTGCGAATCCTTAGTGTCCAGCCACGCATCCAAATGACCGTCTGCGACGTTTCCTCCTACACGATGGGGTGACCACGGAGCCACCGCTCAGGGTGGGCCCCCGTGCTAGCATGCAGTCAGGCGACACCCACGTGAAGCCGGACCAAAGGGAACGAGCGTTCGCTCCATGGATCGATTCGACAAGTTCACGGACCGGGCTCGCAAAGTCCTGACACTCGCGCAGGACGAAGCGCAGCGGTTCAACCACAACTACATCGGCACGGAGCATCTGCTCCTCGGCCTCGTTCGAGAGGGCGAAGGCGTCGCGGCACGCGTCCTCGAGAACATGAACGTCGAGTTGCCAAAGGTCCGGACGGCGGTCGAGTTCATCATCGGACGGGGCGATCGTCCGGTCGTCGGGGAAGTCGGGCTGACGCCGCGCGCCAAGCGGGTGATCGAGCTCGCCATCGACGAGGCGAGGCGCCTCGGTCACAACTACATCGGCACGGAGCATCTGCTGCTCGGCCTCGTCCGCGAGGGTGAAGGGATCGCGGCGGGCGTCCTCGAGTCACTCGGGGTCAACCTGGACAAGGTCCGCCACGAGGTCATCCGGGTCCTTTCGCAGAGTTCGTCGGCCGGTCCGACGCCCGAGGCGAAGCGAGCGAGCAAGACCCCGACCGTGGACCAACTCGGTATCAACCTGACCGACGCGGCTCGCGCCGGCAAGCTGGACCCGGTCATCGGCCGTGAGAAGGAGATCGAGCGGGTCATCCAGATCCTCGGTCGCAAGACGAAGAACAACCCGGCCCTGATTGGCGAGCCGGGTGTCGGTAAGACCGCCATCGCCGAGGGCCTCGCGCACCGGATCGTGGCTGGCGACGTGCCGGACATCCTGCTCAACAAGCGCGTCCTGACGCTCGACATCGGGTCACTCGTGGCCGGCACCAAGTACCGCGGCGAGTTCGAAGAGCGCCTCAAGAAGATCATCGAGGAGCTCCGCAACACCAACGATGCGGTCCTGTTCATCGATGAGCTCCACACCCTGGTCGGGGCCGGTGCCGCCGAGGGTGCGATCGATGCCGCGAACATCCTCAAGCCGCCGCTGGCCCGGGGCGAACTCCAGTGCATCGGCGCCACGACCCTGGACGAGTACCGCAAGTACATCGAGCGCGATGCCGCACTGGAGCGGCGCTTCCAGCCGGTCATGGTGGAAGAGCCGACGATGGAGCAGACCGTCGAGATCCTGATGGGCATCCGCGAGCGCTACGAGCAGCACCACAAGGTCACGATCACGGACGAGGCCGTTCGGGCCGCCGTCGACCTGTCCATCCGCTACATCACGGATCGACACCTGCCGGACAAGGCCATCGACCTGATCGACGAGGCCGCATCGCGCGTTCGGCTGCGTCATGCCTCGGCACCGCCTGCCCTGCGTGAAGCGACGAAGACCCTGGATCGCGTCACAAAGGAAAAGGACGCCGCGATCAATAACCAGGAGTACGAGCAGGCGGCGACCTTGCGCGAGGCGGAGGCTACGGCCAAGGAGAAGGCTGACGAACTTCGGGCGGAGTGGCAGACCCAGGTGGCGGGCGACCAGCCGACGGTCGGTGACGAGGAGATCGCCCAGGTCGTCGCGATGTGGACCGGGATCCCGGTCACCCGGATCTCCGAGGAGGAGTCCAAGCGGCTCCTGAATATGGAAGATGCGCTACACGGCCGGGTCATCGGACAGCAGGAGGCGATCGAGACGGTCTCGAAGGCGGTCCGTCGCGCTCGGGCCGGGCTCAAGGATCCCAAACGGCCGATCGGCTCGTTCATCTTCCTCGGGCCGACCGGCGTCGGGAAGACCGAGCTCGCGCGGGCCCTGGCGGAGTTCATGTTCGGCAGCGAGGACGCGCTCATCAAGATCGACATGAGCGAGTTCATGGAGCGTCATAACGTCAGCCGTCTGGTTGGCGCGCCTCCCGGCTACGTCGGGTTCGACGAGGGCGGCCAGCTGACCGAGGCCGTGCGCCGCAAGAGCTACGCGGTGGTGCTCCTCGACGAGGTCGAGAAGGCGCACCCGGAGGTGTTCAACATCCTCCTTCAGATCCTCGAGGACGGGC
>JACCVB010000006.1 GCA_013698385.1 Chloroflexota bacterium | reverse complement strand
ACGCGACGTCGCCGGTCGAGATCGATCCAGTCGACGCGGCCGATGCCGCCGTCGTCATCGATCATGCCTCCAAGAAGTTCGGCGATGACCTAGCCGTCGACGACATCAGCCTCATCTTCCCGCCCGGCACGATCCTGGGCATCATCGGCCCGTCCGGCGCCGGCAAGACGACGACGGTCCGGCTCCTGACGGGCGCCCTGTCCCCTACGTCCGGAACGGTCCGGGTGCTGGGCGAAGATCCCCGCACGTTCCATCGGCGGACGCGTGAGCGGATCGGCTATATGCCGCAGCAATTCTCCCTCTACCCGGATCTGACGGCCCGCGAGAATGTCGACTTCGTGGCGTCGCTGTTCGGCATGCTCTGGCGCACCCGCCACCGTCGAACGCGCGAGGTCCTGGAGTTGGTCGACCTTGGGGCGGCGCGCGGGCGGCGCGCCGGTGCCCTGTCCGGCGGGATGCAGCGCCGCCTCGAGCTCGCCTGTGCGCTGGTCCATGACCCGGCGCTGCTCTTCCTCGATGAGCCGACCGCGGGTATCGACCCACTCCTGCGGGCGACCGTCTGGGAAGAGCTCCATCGACTGCGCGATATCGGACGGACGCTGCTGGTGACGACCCAGTACGTCAACGAAGCCGAATCGTGCGACACCGTGGCGCTGATCTCCGGTGGCCGACTGATCGCCCTTGAGACACCGGATGCGCTGCGCCGCAAGGCCGTCGGTGGCGACGTCATCGAGGTCGAGACGACCGCGCCCTTTGAAGCCTCCGGCCTGCGACGGCTCCCGGGCATCGGGCGGATCGAACAGGATGGACCCACGAAGGTGCGGGTCACGGTCGAGGATGCCGGGACCGCCCTGCCCGACGTGGTCGAGGCCGTCACCCAGAGTGGCGCCGAGATCGCCTCGGCTCGCGAAGTCCGGCCCTCGTTCGACGAGGTCTTCGCCACGCTGGTGGAGCGCGATCGCGCCGTGCGAGCGACGGAAGAGCCGGTGGCCGCCTGATGCACGCCCTGCTCGCGATCGTCATCCGGTTGCTGGCCTTCGTCGGCAAGGAACTCGTCGAGACGGTGCGTCGACCGGGCGCCATCGTCAGCCTCGTGCTTGGCCCATTCCTGATCATGGCCGTCTTCGGGCTCGGATACAGCGGGATCAAGCGCCCGCTCGAGACGGTCATCGTCGCGCCGACGACGAGTGGATTGCCGCACGATATCTCGGCCTACCAGGAGTTGGCGGGCGGGGGGCTCCACGTCAGCCTCGTCACCGAGGACCGAGCAGCGGCCGAGTCGCAGCTCCAGGCTGGGATGGCGCACGTGGTCATCATCGCCCCGGCTGATCCCGATGCGGCCTTCAAGGCCGGTCAGCAATCCGTCATCGAGGTCCAGATCGATGCCGTGGACCCCGTGGCGGGCAACTACGCGACCTTCCTCGCCTCGGGCCTCGCGAGTGCGGTCAACCGCGAGATCATCAAGCGCGCCGCCACGGAGGGCGAAGGCTATGCCGTTGCGGCCGGCCAGCCCGACGCCGGCAAGATCCCGCCCGACGTGATCGCCGCCCCGACCCGCGCGGAGGTGACCAATGTGGCGCCGTCCACGCCGGCCGTCTTGTCCTATTTCGGACCGGCGGTGCTGGCCCTCATCCTCCAGCACCTCGCGGTGACGCTGATCGCGCTGTCGCTGGTCCGGGAGCGGATGAGCGGCGTGATCGAGCTCTTTCGGATCTCCCCGGTCAGTCCGGCCGAGATCCTGATCGGCAAGGTCCTCGCCTACCTGGTCCTGGGCGGGGCGATCGCGGCCATCACCGTGGCCCTGCTGGTCGTCGGCTTCGGCGTGCCGATCCTGGCGGACCCGGCGGCCATCGCCGCGGCCATCGCCCTGTTGCTGGTGGCGTCGCTGGGTCTGGGGCTGCTCATCGCCGTGTTGTCCGATTCAGAGCGCCAGGCGGTCCAGCTGTCACTGCTGGTGCTCCTGGCCTCGGTCTTCTTCAGCGGCTTCGTCCTGTCCATCGATGAGTTCACCCCGCCGGTTCGAGCGGTCGCGTACCTGCTACCGGTGACCCATGGCATCCGCCTGCTCCAGGACCTGATGCTGCGAGGCGGCACGAACTCGTCCTGGCAATTCGCGGCCCTGGTCGTGATCGGAGTCGTGACGATCACCATCAGCTGGCTGCTTCTGCGCCGTGGCATGACCAAGGCATGACCAGGCGATGAACGTGGAAGACTACAATCCAGCAAGGAGGTATCTGTCATGAGCGAATCCAGGACCGACGATCGCGAGGAGCCCGCCCGCCCGCCACAGGATGTGCCGACGAGCGAGCCTTCCGGCGACTCGAAGAAGGACCAGGAACCGAACGCCTGGTTGCGCGAAGGCGCCGATGCGCCGGACGCGGCCGATATCGCCGACCCCGAAGAGCAGCAGTAGCCTCGGGGGAGCCCCTAGTGCGACTCGCCCGCTTCCCGGCGGTCGGGCGGGTCGCCGTCCTCCCTGATCGGACCGACCGACGACGAGCCGGCGGCGATCCGCTCGTCGTCGTTCCGGACGCCGCCGGGGATCGTCTCCGCCTGGCGCTCGGGCAGGCGTCCGACGTAGGCCCCGGCGTCCTCCGGATGGGCCAGCGGATCATCGACTCCGTGCGTCCGGGCGGGCTTGTCATCGTCCATGGTCGAAACCTCCTTGGCGTGGGACCGGGTCGCCTGGTTCGAAGCCCGACCAGGTTGCGACGCTCACTTGCTGCGTAGCCTGGAACCGGGGGCTTCGTCGCCGGCGATCGCCGCTTCAAACTCGGACAGCACTTCGCGCTGGACGAAGTCGAAGAACCCGGCCTGATCGGGCCCGACCTGGTGCAGGTAGATGTGGTCGTAGCCGGCATCGGTGTACGTTCGGATCCGCTCCAGCAGCGGCTCGGCGTCCGAACCGCACAGGACGCTCTCCGCGATCGAATCCTCCGTCACCATCTCGGCCAGCTGCCCGAAATGCGCCGGGCTCGGCAGTTCCTGCGAGGCCTCGCCCCGGATGGCGGCATTGGGCCACCACTCGAGTGCCGTCCGGCGGGCGTCCGCCTCGGACTTCGCCCAACACAGCGTGATCTGCCCATAGCGCGGGCCGGCACCCCCGCCAGCGTCGAACGCGTCGAGCAAGTCGCGCTCCGGTCCCGTCCCGATGAGGCCGTCGCCGATACGCGCGGCGACCTCCGCCATCCGCGGACCACCCGCGGCGACATGGATCGGGGGAGGCTCCTCCGGCAGCGTGTAGAGGCGCGCGTTCTGGACCGTGTAATAGTCGCCTCGGTAGCTGGTGACCTCGCCTCGCCAGAGTTCGCGGATGATCTCGACGGCTTCCTCCAGCATCTCGGCACGAACCTCCCATTCGGGCCATGGATCCCCGAGGATGTGTTCGTTCAGGTTCTCTCCCGTCCCGACACCGAGGAAGAACCGACCCGGCATGAGGGCCGTCGTCGTGGCGGCTGCCTGCGCGATGATCGCGGGATGGGTCCGGACCGTGGGGCATGTCACGCCAGTCCCGATCTCGAGACGACTCGTCGCTTGGGCGATGGCTCCCAGAACGCTCCAGACGAACGGGCTCTGGCCCTGGCGATCGATCCAGGGATGGAAGTGGTCGGAGATCAGTGCGAACGAGAACCCGACGGCTTCCGCCTGCACGGCGTTTCGCACAAGGTCGACCGGAGCGTGCTCTTCGCTCGAGAGCGCATAGCCGAGACGGGTCACTTGGACTGCTCCTTCGAGGACTTCGTCTCGCCGTGCTCGGCCCGTTCCTTGTTGACCGTGCGGGCGGCGCGCTCCTCGGCCTCGTCCTCGCCCACGCCGCGCTCCTCATACGAATCCTTGATGTGCTCGTACTGGCGCTCGCGCTTGTCGGTCCAGGCGTCCTGCGGCATGTCTCTGTCCTTCCGGTTCGGTGCGTCTGTTCCCGCGATCGTCAGGAAGCCCCCGCCATCGCATTCCGTCGGTCGTCGCGGCGGGATGTGAGTCGCTCGGAGGGGATGATCCTTTCGGCGTCGTCGTCTCCATCGTCCAGTGAGCCCGTAGCCGGACCGGCCAGCAGGCGGGCATAGACCGATTCGTATCCGTCGGTCATCCGGGTGGTGGAGAACCGCTCGAGGACCGATGCCCGGATCGCTTGCCGGTCAAGCTCCGCGACCCGGTCGATCACGAAGGCCATGCTCGTGACGTCGTCCCCGAAGTAGCCGTCCACACCCTCGCGGATGATCTCCGGCAGCGCCCCGATCCGGCGCGCCACGACCGGCGTGCCGCAGGCCAGGGCCTCGATGGCGACGAGCCCGAACGGCTCCGGCCAGGACCCGGGCATGAGCGAGGCATGGCTTTCCGCGAACAGGAGATCGCGATCCGCCTGATCGAGCTCCCCGAGGAACTCGACACTCGACCCGGCGGCTTTCAAGGCCGGCTGGAACACGGCGTCGTGATACGCCCGCTCCGCGCCACCCGGCGCGACCTTGGCGGCGATCCGTAGCGGTCGGCCGGCTTGCTGGGCGATCTCGATCGCTTCCACGATGCCCTTCTCAGGCGCGACCCGGCCGACGAAACACAGGGCATCGTTGCGGCGTTTGCCGAACGGCGCAGCCTCCAGCGACAGTCCGTTGTGGACGACCGCAGCCCATGGCACGTCCGGGTGGGTATTGGCCTGGTTCTGGCTGATGGCCACGAGGCCGGCGGGTGGCTGACGGAACAGGCCCTCTGCCCAGGGCAGGTCCAGGCGCCCGTGGAAGGTCGTCACGACCGGCACGGGGCTGACCCGTGCAAGGAGCAGACTGGCCCATTCGAGATGGCTGTGGATGAGATCGAATTCCCCGACCCGGGCGAGGACCTCGTGCATCGTCAGCTGCATGTACGGAAGGCTCTCGCCCGTGTAGCCGGCGGGCCGGAGCGCCTCGGGGACGGTCTCGATATGCCTGCCGGGAACGACCGAATCGCCGCTGGCAAAGGTGGTGACCTCGTGGCCACGCCGGTCGAGCTCGGTGACGAGTCCGTGAACGATCCGCTCCGTCCCGCCATAGGCCCGCGGCGGCACCCGCTCGAAGGGCGGCGCCACCTGGGCGATCCGGAGTGGGCGGGTCATATCGATCCGAGATCCTTTGACATCATGGATGGCCGTACGCCCGTCGAAGGACGGAACGCACGGCCAGTGTGGCGCCGCCGACCGAGGTCGGCAGCATTCGCGATGGGCTAGACGATGGGGTCATCTCGATGGCCCATCCGACGCGATTCTTCCGTCTCTTCCTCGACCTGGTCACCGGCACCGGCACCTCCCGCGGCTCCCACGGCTCCGCCGACGACTGCGCCGGGAGGTCCGACGACTGCGCCGCCGACCAGGGCACCGGTGGCCGCCCCACCGAGCGCCCCGGTCCCGGAGCCCGCTTCGTCGTCGCCTTCAGCCGCTTCACCCGCGACCGCACCCGACACGGCACCGATCCCGCCACCGACGACGGCGCCCACGGGCCCACCCACGGCCATGCCGACGGCGGCGCCACCCAGGGCACCGGCGCCGGCGCCGACAGCCTCCGTGCCGCTTTCCTTGTTCTCGGCGGCCGTGCCGTCGTCCCGCATCTTCATGTCGTCGTGCGGATGATCGTGAGCGGGCATGTTGTCGTGATCGTGATCCACTGGGGGCCTCCTGTCCACGGTTGCCGGTGCCGGAGCGACCGGTCTCGACGTCGAGTGACGTCAGGCTCCGAACCGTATCGGGAGGGGGTCCCCGCAGGCGTCACAGCGGAACGACGGGGGCCTATCAGTCACGTTTCAGGCAGACCCAGGGTCCCGCGCCGACTCGTGGTCCTCCATACTGCTCAGGCCGGGCATCGCTTCGCCCACGGCGCGCCAGCGAAAGGATGGAGTTCCTGCCTTGACCCGCACCGCGCCGGATAGCCGCTGGCAGCGGGTCCGACCTGCCCGTGGGCTCGAGGCCGTCCTGGATCGGCGGTTCGGCCTCGCCGGCTCTGTGCTGGTCGGGCTGGCCGTCGGAGCTGGGGCGATCGCGCTCAAGGCCGCCCTGAATACGCTGGCCGACGGTGAGACGGGCTACATCCTGCTGGCCGCCGCGGTCGTCGTCGCGGCCTGGCTGGGCGGTCTGCCGGGTGGTCTCACGGCCACCTTGTTCGCGCTGATCCTGAACTCCGCGATCTTTCTGCCTTCGCTCGGAGCCGTCGAGGCAGCCATCCGGGTCGAGCAGGTCCGCGAGATCGTGTTCCTCCTCGCGGGCAGCGGGATCGCGATCCTGGTCGGCTCACGCCGCGCCGCCCGAGATCGACTCGTCGACGCGCTCGACGAGGTCGCCTCGCTGGCGACGGACGTCGAAGCGCGCGATGCTCGGCTGGAGGTGATGCTGGCCGCGTCCGGCACGGGCTTCTGGGAATGGGACATCCGCACCGGCGGATTGGTGTGGTCGGAAGCGATCTTTCGCCAGCATGGCCTCGAACCGGGTCAGGAAGCGCCGGACCTGGCGACATATCTGGCGACGATCCACCCCGATGACCTGGCGGCTCACCAGGCGGCCACCACAGCGGCGCGCAACGGGACGGGCACATTCTCACTCGACTTTCGCTGCCTGTGGCCGGACGGCTCGATCCACTGGACCCACGGCGCCGGCCGGGTCTTCTTCGACGAAGATGGCCAGGCCGCACGGATGATCGGCACGGGCCAGGACATCACCGAGCGGCGCCGCGTCGAGGAGGAGCGCGATCGACTGCTGGCCGAGGAGCGCCGGGCTGGGGAGTTCCGCGAGGCGTTCATCGACGTGATCAGCCACGAACTGCGCACCCCGATTACGACGATCCTGGGCCTGACCCAGATCCTGGCCCGTCCGGGTCGATCCGACGACAGGGAAGCGCGGATGGCCCTGCTCGAGGATGTCCGGGCGGAGTCCGAGCGGCTGCACCGACTGGTCGAGGACCTGCTGGTGCTCAGCCGGGTGGAACGCGGCGCATTCGTCGTCGAGATGGAACCACTCGAGCCGCGTCGGTTGATCGAACGGGTCGTTGCCCAGGAGACCGGAGAACTGCCGAGTCTGGCCATCTCCGTTGCTATCGAGCCGGCCCTGCCGATCGTCGCCGGCGAAGGCACGTACGTGGAGCAGATCCTGCGCAACCTGCTCGGCAACGCCGCGAAATACACCCCCGATGGGACCCGCATCGTGGTCGACGCCCGGCGCGAGGGCGAGCACGTCGCCATCCGCGTCCTGGACGACGGGCCTGGGATCCCGCAGACCTCCATCGAGCGCATCTTCGAGCTGTTCTACCGTGACCCGGACAGTGCCCGCACGGTGTCCGGGTCGGGCATCGGACTGTTCGTGTGCGCGAGCCTCGCGGAGGCGATGGGCGGGCGGATGTGGGGTCGGCGCCGACCGGAAGGCGGCTCGGAATTCGGGTTCACGATGCGCTCCCTGGAGCCCGATCCGCTGGACGCCGTGGGTGAGCCGGTGGCCAGCGAGCTGTAGCGCCGCCGGCATCCGCTAGAGGGACAGCGGGTCCGTCTTGTCCGGGTCGATCCCCAGTTCCTTGATGGCCTTGGCCGCCTTCGATGAGGACAGTGCCCCGCAGCGAGCCAACGCCACGATCGTTGCCGCCGCGATATGGGCAGGATTGATCTCGAACAGTGCTCGGAGATTCTCGCGGGTATCGCTGCGCCCGAACCCGTCCGTGCCCAGAGCGATGTAGTCGGACGGCAGCCAGCGGCTGACCATGTCGGGTACGGACTTCATCCAGTCGGTCGCCGCGATGATCGGTCCGCCGCTAGGGGCCAGGACCTGGCTGACATACGGGACGCGCTGGTCAACCGCCGACGGGTGGAGGCGGTTCCACCGTTCCGCCTGCAGG
Source organism: Chloroflexota bacterium (assembly GCA_013698385.1). Classification (GTDB taxonomy): domain Bacteria; phylum Chloroflexota; class Limnocylindria; order Limnocylindrales; family CSP1-4; genus SPCO01. The sequence goes on along the minus strand of JACCVB010000006.1, from coordinate 2,263 downwards.
GCGTCGCGGCGGAGCAGCGGGAAGGACGGCGCGCTGTAGACCTCCGCCGCGACCCCGAACTTCTCGGCCAGGAGGTCGCGCGCGGCGAGCGACTGGTTGAGGATGGCACCCGATCCGACGAGGCGAGCCGGGTGCGCGCCACGACCCAGTGCCGGCGCCTCCGCGAATCGATAGATGCCGCGCAGGATCCCCTCGTCAACGCCGTCCGGCTTGGCAGGCTGCGGGTAGTTCTCGTTGTACAGGCTGATGTAGTAGAAGACGTCCTCGCCCTTGACGTACATCCGCTCGATGCCGTCGCGCACGATCGCGGCCAGCTCGTACGCGAAGGCCGGGTCGTACCCCTGGGCGTTGGGCACGGTGGAGGCGAGCACCTGACTGTGGCCATCGTCGTGCTGCAGTCCTTCGCCCGTGAGAGTCGTCCGGCCGGCCGTCGCGCCCATCAGGAAGCCGCGACCCCGGGCGTCGGCGAAAGCCCACATCTGGTCGCCGGTGCGCTGGAAGCCGAACATCGAATAGAAGATGTAGAACGGGATCATCGCGAGGCCATGGCTGGCGTACGAGGTCCCGGCCGCCTGGAAGCTGGCCATGGAGCCCGCTTCCGTGATGCCCTCTTCGAGGACCTGACCGTCCGTGGCTTCGCGATACGACAGGACGAGGTCGGAGTCGACCGGGTCGTAGCGCTGCCCGAGGGCGGCGTAGATGCCGACTTCCTTGAACAGCGGGTCCATCCCGAACGTCCGGGCTTCGTCGGGGATGATCGGCACGATTCGCGGCCCGAGTTCCTTGTCGCGGATCAGGTTGCGCAGGATCCGGGTGAAGACCATCGTGGTCGAGACCGCTGTCTGGCTGCCGGCCTGGAACTCCGCGTCGATGGCCGCCTTGGGCGACGGCAGTGGCGCGTTCCTGACGACCCGCTTTGGGATCGGTCCGCCGAGCGCTCGGCGGCGCTCGTGCAGGTACTCGACTTCCTCGGATTTCGCGCCCGGGTGGTAATAGGGCGCGTCGGCGAGGTGGGCATCCGGGATGGGCAGCTGGAGCCGGTCGCGGAAGACGCGCAACTCGTTCTCGGACAGCTTCTTTGCCTGGTGGGTCATGTTCCGGGCTTCGACTGCCGGGCCGAGGGTCCAGCCCTTGACGGTCTTGGCCAGGATGACCGTGGGCGCGCCCTTGAATTCCGTTGCGGCCTTGTAGGCGGCGAACAGCTTTCGATAGTCGTGGCCACCCCGACGGAGCTTGGCCAGATCGTCGTCTGAGAGGTGGTCCACCAGCTTGCGCAGGCGCGGATCCGGGCCGAAGAAGTGCTCCCGGATGTAGGCGCCGCCGGCGACCGTGAACTTCTGGAACTCGCCATCGAGGGTTTCGTTCATCTGCTGGACCAGGACGCCGTCCACGTCGCGAGCCAGCAGGTCGTCCCACTCACGAGCCCAGATGACCTTGATCACGTTCCAACCGGAACCCCGGAAGACGGACTCGAGTTCCTGGATGATCTTGCCGTTGCCGCGCACCGGCCCGTCCAGCCGCTGCAGGTTGCAGTTCACGACGAAGGTCAGGTTGTCCAGGCCTTCGCGAGCGGCGACATGGAGCGCCCCAAGGGATTCGGGCTCATCGGTCTCGCCATCGCCGAGGAACGCCCAGACGCGCGACTTCGAGGTGTCGATCAGTCCGCGGTTCTGGAGGTACCGATTGAACCGTGCCTGGTAGATCGCGCTGATCGGGCCGAGGCCCATGGAGACCGTGGGGAACTCCCAGAGGTCGGGCATCAGGCGTGGGTGCGGGTAGGAGCTCAGACCGCTTTCGCCCGGGACCGTTTCCCGGCGGAAATGATCAAGCTGGTCCTCGGTCAGTCGGCCCTCAAGGAAGGCGCGGGCATAGATCCCCGGCGCAGCATGGCCCTGGTAGAAGATCTGGTCCCCTGCCCCGTCGCCGTCCTTGCCCCGAAAGAAATGGTTGAATCCCGTCTCGTACAAGCTGGCACTGCTGGCGTAGGTCGAGAGGTGGCCGCCGATGCCTGTGAAGCGCGAATTGGCTCGCAGGACCATGGCCATCGCATTCCAGCGGACGATCCGCCGGATGCGCAGCTCCATCGCCTCGTCGCCCGGGAAGTTCGGCTCCTGTTCCGGGCTGATCGTGTTGATATAGCGCGTCTGGGTCAGCGGCGGGAGGCCGATCTGGAGCTGTCGAGCGCGTTTCAGCAGCTTGTAGATCAGGAAGCGGGCACGGGTCTCGCCGGCCTGGTCCACGACCTGGTCGAGCGAGGTCATCC
>JACCVB010000389.1 GCA_013698385.1 Chloroflexota bacterium | reverse complement strand
CCCGCGCGCGAGTACGCGGACTGGACCGCCACGACCTATCGGCGCAAGCGCGTGCCGATGGACGACCTGATCTCCCTGTGCCGCGGTCTGCAGGCCGCCCTGCCTGGCGTGCTGGCTCCGGGCGAGTTGGCCGTCGCGGATAGCGCGCTGGACGAGGCGGCCGCCGTCTTCAAGTGGTATCGACGGATCGCCGGCGACGCGCGCAAGAAGAACGCATTCCTCCAGTTCCTGTACAAGGGCGCCTGACCCGATGACGGTCAAGTGGGTCCAGCAGGACCCGCTCGTGATGAACGGCGAGCCGTTCTGCTATGGCTCGCGCCTGACCGTCAGGCAGTTGCTCGAGCTGCGCTCGAATGGCTACGACCTGGTCCGCATCCTGACGGACCACCCCGAATTGCGGCGGCTGGGCGTGGCGGCGGCCTTCACCTACGCCGCCGATCACCGCGAGCGCTACGCCGACTTCTTCGAGCCGGACGGCTCGCTGCTCGGTCCGGGCTACTCGGAGGCCGAGGCCGCCGGCCTACCTGCCCAGTACCGCCGTCCCGGAGTCGTCATCAAGTCCGTGCCCGAGACGCGTCTCGTCGGCTGAACCTGGTGCCGCCGCGCTGATCCGACCGGCACCCAAGCATGCCGAACGCAGGGCTTCGCTTGACTCGGTGGTACGCTCTTGGTCCGCAGTTTCCGGAGACTTCACGCGCGATGACCGATACGACCCTCTCTGAGACCCGGGCCCAGCCCGCCACAGTGGCCGCCGAGCCCGCGCCCGCCACGGCCTCCGTCCCCGCCGAGGCCGTCCCCGCCGCCCCCGCGTTCGATGCCGAGCGCCGGGCAACGGAACTAGCCATCCTCGATGCCCTGCGTGCCGTCGTGGACCCCGAGATCGGCATGAACGTCGTCGAACTGGCGCTCATCAAGCAGATCCTGCTGGGCCCCGATTCGACCGAGGTCAAGATGATCCTGACCACGCCCTTCTGCCCATACGCCGGTTCGATGATCGCGCAGGTCAAGGAGCAAGCCGAGTCCGTCGTGGACCACGACGTCAAGGTGACCCTCCTGGCCGAGCGCTGGGACCCGCGAGACGCAGGCCTGATGTGGTAACCGACCCCCGCGAACGAGGAGTGACCCGATCATGAGTGAGCAGCGCTTCCCCAACCCCTACGCCCAGACCGGCCGACCGCTCAGCCCGAGCGAGCTCGGCGTCAAGCCCGATGCCCGACTGTCATCGGCGTTCCTGACCCAGGCCTTCCTGTGGATGTTCGTGGGCCTGCTCGTGTCGGCCGGCGTCGCCTTCTTCGTCCAGTCCAACGAGCGACTGACGTCGTTCGCCGCGGACAACTTCATGCTCCTGCTGATCGCCCAGCTCGTGATCGTGTTCGGGATCAGCTTCGGCATCACCCGGATGAACGCGACCCTCGCGCTCGGGCTCTTCTTCGTCTACGCCGCCTCGCTGGGGCTGACCCTTGGCCTGATCGTCGGGGCGTATCCGCAGGCTTCGGTCGTCAGTGCCTTCCTGTCTGCCTCGGCGATGTTCGGTGCGGCGTCGGTCTACGGCGCGGTCACGAAGCGCTCGCTGGCGGGCCTCGGCGGCATCCTGTTCATGGGCGTCATCGGGCTGCTGGTCGCCTCGGTGATCAACATCTTCCTCGGCAGCAGCGCGCTGTCGTGGCTCATCTCCGTCGTCGGCGTCGTCATCTTCACGGCTTTAACGGCCTATGACGTGCAGCGCATCCAGAACGGGGACCTGGCCATCCGGACGGGGTCGATGGAGAAGGCGGCCGTGATCGGCGCGCTCCACCTGTACCTCGACTTCATCAACATCTTCCTGTTCATGCTTCGACTGTTCGGCGGCAGCCGCAACTAGCCTGACTCAGGCGCTCAGGTCGATCGGCCTCAGGTAGATCGAGGGAGCGAGCGCGCCGAGGGCGGCGCCGGCGGTGGCCGCAGCCAGCAACCCGGCTGTCTCCTCGCCCGGGACCGGCCTCGAGAACAGGTAGCCCTGCCCGAGGTCGCAGCCGAGCTCGACCAGTAGATCGGCCTGGCACTGGGTCTCGATCCCCTCGGGGACGACCCCGATGCCAAGGCCGTGGGCGAGCGAGATGACCGCGTCAACGATGGACCGGTCCACGGCGTCGTCGATCCCGCTCACGACGAGCGGCGCGCGGCGATAGCCCATCCGTACCTGGGCGTCAGGAGAGGAGGGCCGCCACCGACTCGATGACCGTGTCCGCCTCCAGCAGGTCGGGCGCGCCACCCACCCCGGACAACACGCCGACGAGGAGCCCGGCCCCTCCGGCCCGACCCATCGCCATGTCCGCCGGCGAATCACCGACGACTGCGGCCCGCCCTGGATCCACGCCCAGGATCGTGCACAGGTGGCGGACCATGTCCCCCGCCGGCTTGCCCGCGTGTCCGTCGTCGGCGCACACGACTGCATCGACGAGCCCATCGACGCCGAGCGCGGCGAGCGTCCTGCTGGTGGGTTCGCGGTCGTCCGAGGTGGCCACCGCGATCCGCCGTCGCCCGCCCGCTTGCAGGCCCAGGAACAGGGCGTGCAGGTCCGTCAGCGGATGGGCCAGGACCACAGGATCAGGCGATCTCCAGGCGATGCGTAGGGCATCCTCGGCTGCGGTCGCGTCCAGGCCGGCACGGACCAGGACGGTGGCCGTCAGGTCGCGGAGCCGTGTCATCGGGGTCGAGATCAGGCCGCCCCGGACGAGCGCCCGCCTAGCGACCGGGTCGTAGCCCATCATCTCGAACAGCGGGCCGCGGATCGGCCGGCCGGCGCTCGCCTCCAGCTCGTCCGCAAGGGTCTCGACCCAGCCGCTCCACATGGCGTGGAAGTCGATCAGTGTGCCGTCCTTGTCGAAGATGACCAGATCGATCGCGTCGAGATTCACCACCGGCCGGTTCGCTACAGCATCGCCTCGGCGGCGGCGAGCGCGTCCGTCCGGTCCGGCACGGCTTCGCGGCCCAGGACCAGGCACGCCTCCGGCGGAAACTGGAGCGTGACCTGACTGCCGGATGGCGGCACTGCGAGGTTCGGGTTGTTGAACGTGTCCACGTAGACCGGTGTCCGATCCGCCCCGACGAGCGTCTTGACCCGCACGACCGCGCCCAGGAACGCGATGTCGTCGACGATCGCCGGCAGTCGGTTCAGCCTGGATCCGCTGGGTCCGTCCGCCGCTCCATCGACCCCCGACAGGCCGATCATCTCCGGGCGCAGTGCCACGGTCACGACCTCGCCGGCGGCGCGATCGAGCACGGAGCTCGTGGTCAACTCGTGGTTCGCCAGGGACAGCCGGCCCGTGCCCGGATCCACGACCCGGGCCTCGAGCGCGTTGAGCGTCCCGACGAACGACGCCACGAAGGCCGTGGCTGGGAAGTTGTAGATCTCGAAGGGGCTGCCGATCTGCTCGACCCGGCCCTCATTCATGACGACCACCCGGTCGGAGAGCTCCAGCGCCTCCTCCTGGTCGTGGGTCACGTACACCGTGGTGATCCCGAGCTGGCGCTGGATGTCCCGGATCTCGTGGCGCAGGGCGATCCGGATCTTCGCATCCAGGGCGGACAGCGGCTCGTCCAGCAGGAGGATCGTCGGCTCGTAGGCGAGCGCCCGCGCCAGTGCGACACGCTGCTGCTGGCCGCCCGACAGCTGGTAGGGAAAGCGGTCCGCCTTGTCGGGCAGGTGGGTGAGCTCCAGCAACTCGCCGACGCGGCGCTTGATGTCCGCCCCTTCGCGCTTGCGCATCTTCAGGCCGAACGCGATGTTGTCCGCGACGCTCATATTGGGGAACAGCGCATACGCCTGGAAGACCATGCCCACGTTGCGCCGGTTCGGTGGGGTCCGGGTCATGTCGACGCCATCGATCGTGATCGTGCCGGCCGTCGGCTGC
>JACCVB010000201.1 GCA_013698385.1 Chloroflexota bacterium | reverse complement strand
TGCCCGCGAAGAACGACTGACCCCCGGGACGCGTGGCACCCGCCGATGCCACCAACTCCTCCACGATGACCGCCCGCGCTCGGTCCCCGAGATGCACCAGCGTCCGTGTCATCCTGGCGAGGTCCGGCGTGCCGACCGCCCAGCGAATCACGATCGGGCGTTCCAGCCGGACCCCCGCCGGAACATCGAGGACGATTCCCCCGGACCACAGCGCACGGGTCAGCTGCGCGAACTTGTCTCGATCGGGCAGATCCGGCCCCACGTCCATCAAGCCCCGAACCCGGTCCGGGTCGCGGGCCAGCATGTCTGCAAGGGATGCCAGGGTCACGCCCGCAGACGTGGCACGATCCGAGAGCACGAGGGAGGTCAGGCGGCCTTCGGTGATCTCGATAAGGCCGTCCGCGTCGGGCGGCAGGGTCCCGTCCGGATCAGTGCCCACACCCCGTTCCGTGCCACCGCCGAACGCCAGCCGGGCCCCCTCCAGCTGCGCCGCGCGCAGGTCGATGTACGGCGTGTACAGCACATTCGACTCACCCGGCAAGGCACGCCAGGCTTCGAACGCCGCGCGCCGGTCGTCGGCGAGCCAGGCCGGGTCACCGGCACTCGCCGCCTCGAGGGCGGCGTCATCGATGGACAGAGAGAGTTGGTCGAGCGGGCGACGCGCCGGACGACCGGGGGCCGTCGAAACGGCCGTCGTCATCCGAGCGACCCCTCCATCTCCAGCTTGACCAGCCGATTGAACTCGATCGCGTACTCCATCGGGAGTTCCTTCGTGAACACCTCGAGGAAGCCCTGGACGATCAGGTTGGTCGCCTCGTTCTCCGTCAGACCGCGGGCCATCAGGTAGAAGACCTGGTCCGCGCTGACCTTTCCGACGGTCGCCTCGTGGCTCATCGTCGTGTCGTCTTCCTGGATGTCGATATAGGGATACGTGTCGCTCCGGCTCTGGTCATCCAGCATCAGGGCATCGCAGCGGACGCTGGCCACGACGTTCGTGGCGCCCGGCGCGACCTTCAGCTGGCCGCGATACGTCGCCCGCCCGCCGTCCTTGGACACGGACTTGCTGACGATCCGCGAGCGCGTGTTCGGAGCCAGGTGGATGGCCTTGGCGCCCGTGTCCTGGTGCTGGCCCTTGCCGGCGACGGCCACGCTGATGATGTCCGCCGTGGCCCCCTCGCCGCGCAGGTAGATAGCCGGGAACTTGACCGTCTTGCGGGAGCCCGTATTCGCGTCGATCCACTCGACGGTCGAGTTCGCGTACGCGTGGGCGCGCTTGGTCACGAGGTTGTAGACGTCGTTCGACCAGTTCTGGATGGTCGTGTAGCGGACCTTGGAGCCCGGCAGGGCGACGACCTCGACGACCGCCGCGTGGAGCGAGTCGGTGGCGTAGATCGGAGCCGTGCAACCCTCGATGTAGTGGACCTTGGCGCCCTCTTCCACCACGATCAGCGTGCGCTCGAACTGACCGGTGTTCTCGCCGTTGATCCGGAAGTAGGCCTGCAGCGGGAGGGGAACCTCCACGCCCTTGGGAACGTACACGAACGAACCGCCGGACCAGACCGCGCTGTTGAGGGCCGCGAACTTGTTGTCCTCAGGCGGGACGATCGTGCCGAACCAGCGCTTGACGATCTCTGGGTGGTCCTTGAGCGCCTGGTCCATGCCCATGAACACGACGCCGATGTTGGTCAGCTCTTCGCGCACGGAGTGGTAGACGACCTCGGAGTCGTACTGGGCGCCGACACCGGCCAGGAACTTGCGTTCCGCTTCCGGGATGCCGAGCCGCTCGAACGTCGCCTTGATCTGGTCGGGGACGTCGTCCCATGACTTCTCTTCGCGCTCGGAGGGCTTGCGGTAGTAGACGATCTTGTCGAAATCGATCCGGTCCAGGCCATCCGTCCAGGTGGGCATGGGCCGCTGGAGGAAGTGGTCGTAGGCGCGTAGGCGGAACTGGAGCATCCAGTCCGGCTCTTCCTTGAAGCGGCTGATCTCTTCGACCGTGTCGCGGGTCAGACCGCGTTTGGTCTCGCGCAGGTAGACGATGTCATCGTGGAATGCGAACTGGTCGCGCTGGTCGGTGACGATCTCACGGGTGGCGGTCATTCGATCCTCGGATCCTCATTCCCAGCGCCGCTGAAGCGACGCTCGGCAGACGATCACGCCTGCATCTAATTCCGACCTAGATTATCGGGATTAGCGACGAAGCCGTCAATGAGGCGGACGTGAAGCGACCGCGGCTCGCCATGTGGCGGCAGCCGCGGTCGTTGCCGAGAAGCGTCGAGCGGTCTAGACGCGGGCCTGATCGTCCGAGACGTTTTCGGAGCCGCTTGCATCCGGAGCGCCGAGTGAGCCACCGGAACCGTTGGAACCGAGGCCCACGGGAAGGTCGGAGGAGCCGTCGAACGGGCTGTCGCTGCCCGAGAGTCCATCGGAGTAGGCGGACGGCTCGGTCGGGAGCGGTACGGCTGCGTCGAACGCATACGGATCGATGGGCTGGTCCTGCCCGCGCATGC
>JACCVB010000345.1 GCA_013698385.1 Chloroflexota bacterium | reverse complement strand
GGGTTGGTCGGGACCCGGGGTTCAAGGAAAAGGCGCTGGTTGCGGGGAGAGGATTCGAACCTCTGACCTTCGGGTTATGAGCCCGACGAGCTGCCGCTGCTCCACCCCGCGACGCCGAATGGTAGGGCGTTGCCCCGATTCGGTCAAACGGAGGAGCATCCGAACCAGACCGCGACCGCCTTGCGGGCGCAACACCCGCCCCGAGCCGGGGTCGGCTCCCGTATACTCGGCCCTCCCCGCTCCACGCACCGCGTTGCGGCGAAAGGCTGCTGCATGGACGTCATCACGGCCGAGGGCCTGGTCAAGATCTACAAGAGTCGCAAGAGCGTGGTTCGCGCCCTCGACGGCGTCGACCTTGCCGTCGAGGAAGGGACCGTGCTCGGCCTGCTCGGACCCAACGGCGCAGGCAAGACCACAGCGGTCCGGATCCTCGCCACGCTCCTGCGCCCCGACGCCGGCCGGGCCACGATCGCCGGGTTGGATGTCGTCCGCCAGGCGCAGGAGATTCGCTCGGTCATCGGGCTGTCCGGCCAGTACGCCGCGGTCGACGAGAACCTGACCGGTCGCGAGAACCTGTGGATGTTCGGGCGGCTCTATCAGCTCCCGAGCTCCTCGGCGAGGGACCGGGCCGCGGAACTGCTGGAGCAGTTCGATCTCGTCGACGCCGCGGACCGGACGGTCAAGACGTACTCGGGCGGGATGCGCCGCCGGCTCGATCTCGCGAGTGCGCTCATCGGACGGCCCCGACTGCTCTTCCTCGACGAGCCGACGACCGGCCTCGACCCGCGCAGCCGGCTGGGCATGTGGGAGGTCATCCGCTCACTCGTGCGTCAAGGGACGACGCTTCTGCTCACGACCCAGTACCTCGAGGAGGCCGACGAACTGGCCGACAAGATCGCCGTCGTCGATCACGGCAGGATCATCGCCCGGGGCACGGCGGACGAACTGAAGACGCAGGTCGGTGGCGAGCGCATCGAAGTCGTCGTTCATGACCGGACTCGCCTGCCCGAAGCGAGGGAGATCCTGGGCCGCATCGGCATCGGAGAGGCCATGGTGGAAGATCACACCCGACGCGTGACGGTCCCGGCCGAGGGTGGCGCCGCGCGCCTGGTCAACGTCGTCCGCGACCTCGACGAAGCGGGCATCGCCATCGACGACATCGCGCTCCGGCGGCCGACCCTGGACGATGTCTTCCTGAGCCTGACCGGCCACGCCTCCGTGGTCGCCGACGATGCGGAGACCGCGGCATGAGCGCTTCCAGCTCGACCGCCTCCAGACCGACGCCGGCCCGCCCGACGCCGGTGAGCGGGCCGCGCGAGATGCTCGCCGACGGCCTGATCGTCGCCTGGCGCAACCTCAAGCGGATCCCGCGGATCCCGGAGCTCGCGATCTTCGCGGTCCTCCAGTCGATCATGTTCGTCCTGCTGTTCGCGTTCGTCTTCGGTGGCGCGATCCCGTTGCCCGGCGGCGGCAGCTACCGCGAGTTCCTGATGCCCGGGATCTTCGCCCAGACCATCGTGTTCGCCGCCGCGACCACGACGATCGGGATGACCGACGACGTGAACAAGGGGATCCTGGATCGGTTCCGCTCCCTGCCGATGGCCAGACCGGCGGTGCTCATCGGCCGAGCGTTGTCCGACGTGGTCTACAACGGGGGGATCCTCATCGTGTTGATGCTGTCCGGCCTCGCGGTCGGCTGGACCGTCCGGACGGGACTCCCGGAACTGTTGGCGGGGATCGGACTGCTCCTGCTGTTCGCCTTCGCGATGTCCTGGATGGGGATCTGGCTCGGCCTGTCCGTGCCGACCGTCGAGGTGGCGCAGCAGGTCGGCTTCACCGTGCTCTTCCCGATCACGTTCGTCTCGAACGTCTTCGTGCCGACCCAGACGCTCCCGGACTTCCTCCAGCCGATCGCGGAATGGAATCCCACGAGCACGCTCAGCGCGGCCCTGCGGGAACTGTGGGGCAACCCGAACCCATACGCATCGGACAGTCTTCCGTCCCAGGAACCGGTCCTCGTCACGCTGATCTGGGTGGTCGTGATCATCGGGATCTTTGGGCCGCTCGGCGCGCGCCGCTATCGATCGATGAGCCGCTGACCCTGAGAATGGGCGGCCGACGCCGATCTCGCCTGCGGTCCGTATGATCGGCTCGTGATGCCCGCGCCGTGGCTGCTCGCGATCGCGCTCCTGATCGGACTCCTCGTACTGCTGCCGTCGCGGCGGCTGCGGGTCGGGGGATTCCGCGCCCGGACCGTGGGCTGGTACGCCCTGGGCCTGTGGGTCCTGGGCATGGCCCTCGCGGTCCGTCCGATGGGCACCCGCTTCCTCGTGCCGATCCTGCTGCTGGCGTACCTCGCGCCGTTCGTGGCAGGGCCGGAGCAATGGCAGCGCCTCCGGACCCGGACGGGGCGTCGAGGGGCCGGCCGTGTGGTGCGTCCGATCAAGGATGTGACCCCGACCGAAGAGGCGGACCGACTGGCGGGCCGATGATCGTTCCGTCATGAGCGGGCCGTGCTGACCGACCTCGGCTGGACCCTGGACCCATCGATCAACTTCCTGAACCACGGCTCGTACGGCGCCTGTCCGCGCGACGTCCTGGTCGTCCAGCGAACGTGGCGCGACCGGATGGAGCGGGGACCCGTCGCCTTCCTGGGCCGCGAATTGGAGGGTCACCTCGATACCGCTCGCGCGCACGTCGCGGCGTTCCTCGGGGCAGACCCTGACGGCCTGGCCTTCGTGGCCAATGCCACGAGCGGGGTCACTGCGGTGCTCCGATCGCTCCGCTTCGAGCCCGGCGACGAGCTGCTCTCCGACGATCACGAATACAACGCCACGCTCAACGCCCTGGCCGCCGTCGCGGATCGCGACCGCGCACGAGTCACCTTGGCCGCCCTGCCCTTTCCGGTCGCCGACCCGGACGAGATCGTCGCGGGGTTCCTGGCGGCGCTCACGCCGCGCACCCGGCTCGTGCTGGTCAGTCACGTGACGAGTCCGACCGGGCTCGTCCTGCCCATCGAGCGGCTCGTGCGCGAGCTGGACGATCGCGGCATCGACACGCTCGTCGACGGAGCTCACGCCCCGGGCATGCTGCCCCTCGCGTTGGATGCCCTTGGTGCCGCTTACTACACGGGCAACGGACACAAGTGGCTGTGCGGGCCCAAGGGCTCTGCGTTCCTGTGGGTCCGAGCCGATCGGCGCGACCGCGTCCGGCCGACGACGATCTCGCACGGCGCGAACGATCCCCGCCTGGACCGATCGCGCTATCGACTCGAGTTCGACTGGACCGGCACGGCGGATCCCACGGCCGCGCTCACCCTCCCGGCGGCGATCGACTGGATGGGGGCACGCGAACCGGGTGGGTGGCCGGGCGTGATGGCGGCCAACCACGATCTGGCCGTGGTCGGGCGGGATCTCGTCGCGGCGGCGATCGGGGTCCAGCCGCCGGCGCCGGACCTCATGCTCGGTTCCATGGCCACGCTGCCGCTGCCGCGGCCCCGTGGGGACGATGCTGCCGCGGAACGACTCCAGGGAGCCCTCCTCGAAGATGGCATCGAGGTGCCGGTCCTCGGCTGGCCGGTCCGAGCGGCACGCCCCCGGCCGGACGATCCGCCGCGCGGCGTCGTCATCCGCCTGTCCGCCCAGCGCTACAACGAACCTGCGGATTACGAGGGGCTGGCTTCGGCCCTGTCGCGTCGACTGACCGAGTCGTAGACCGCCCCGACGCAGGCGGTCATCCGGTGTTCTGCAGCCCCGCCGCCACGCCGTTCACGGTCAGCTGGACGAGGCGCAACACCCGGGCACGGTCCGGATCGTCCGCCGGCATCGCGCGCAGTCGGGCGAGCAGGCGCACCTGCAACTCGGACAGGGAGTCCACGTACGGATTGCGCAGGGCGATGGAACGCTGCAGGACCGGCACCCCGTCCAGCAGGCGTTCGCGACCGGTGACCCGCAGGAGGAGGCCCACGGTCCGGTGGTATTCGGCCTCGATCCGCTCCCAGCGAGCCGCGGACTCGGGACCCGCAGTCAGGCTCGCATACCGTCGCGCGACGCCCATGTCGGCCTTGGCCAGGATCATCTCGGCGTTGTCCAGCACGGAGGCGAGGAACGGCCAGCTCTGGTACAGCCGGGCGATCTCGGCCAGCCCCGTGTCACCGTGGGCGACGCGGTACGTCTCGAGCGCGCCGCCCAGCCCATACCAGCCCGGCAGGTTGATTCGCGCCTGGGACCAGGCGAACGTCCACGGGATCGCCCGCAGCGAGTCGATCGACGGCGCCGCGGCGCCGCCCTGACGCCCGCGCGCCGCCGGCCGAGAGCCGAGTCGGAGGTCGGACAGCTCCGAGATCGGCGTGATCTCCCGGAAGAACCCGGCGAAACCCGGGTCGTCGTGGACCAGCGCGCGATACGCCGCGCGAGCCGTCGCGGACAGCTCGGCGAGGATCGGTGCGCCCGCCTCCAGCGCCGCACGTGCCGCGGCGTCGTGCTCGTCCGTGGAAGCGATGAGGACGGCACCGGTCAGTTGCTCGAGGTGACGGCGCGCGATGACCGGGTCGGCGTAGTTGGCGGTCACGACCTCGCCCTGTTCGGTCAGCTTGAGTCGCCCGTCCACCGATCCCGGCGCGCTGCCGAGGATCGCTCGATTGCTCGGCCCGCCACCGCGACCGATCGCCCCGCCCCGCCCGTGGAACAGGGTCAGTTCCACGCCCTGCCGACGGGCCACCTCGGCCAGGGCGGACTGGGCCTGGTGAAGGATCCATGCCGCCGCGAGGAACCCCGATTCCTTGTTCGAGTCCGAGTAGCCGAGCATGACTTCCTGCCGATCGCCTCGCGCCGCGAGATGGAGTCGATAGACGGGGTCACGTAGCAGCGCATCCAGGATCGGGCCGGCGGCAACGAGCGC
>JACCVB010000343.1 GCA_013698385.1 Chloroflexota bacterium | reverse complement strand
GCGCGAGGCGGCTCCTCGGTTCTGACGGCGAGCTTTCCGCGCGAGATGCACTGCACGTCGCCGTCATGCAGGGGCGCGACATCGAGCGCGTCCTGTCGTTCGACTCGGGCTTCGATGGCATCCCCGGAATCCGCCGCGTGGCGTAACGGTTTTCGACCGATCAAGCGGCAGAAGGGCGGTTCCTGTCATGACCCTACCGGTCATAATCGGGCATAGCCATGCCCGGATATGTCATGAAGCCCTGGATCCACTCTGGAGGCCTGATGGACACACCGGCCGGCCGACGATCCTGTCCACCCTGTGGGCCGAGCGGCCGGTCCTCCTCCTGTTCTGGCGCCACTTCGGGTGCTCGTGTGGGATGGACCGGGCGGCGCGGCTCCGCGCGGAACTCGACGACTACCGAGCGGCCGGTGGCCAGGCGGTGATCATCGGACAGGGCGAGCCAGCTCGAGCCGCCCGCTACCGGGAGCGCCAGCAGCTCGAGGTGCCGATCCTGTGCGATACGGACCGCGCGAGCTACGAGGCCTTCGGGCTGCTCCAGGGCACGACCGCCCAGATCCTGTTCGATGCGCCGGACCCGTTCCTGCGCTGCGAGCTCGATGCCGGCATGGGCCTGTCGGCGTCGAGGCACGGTACGGATCGGGCGCTGGTCGATGACCCGTGGCAGCTGCCCGGGGAGTTCGTGATCGGGACGGACGGCCGCATCCGACACGCGCATCGTTACAGCTGGTGCGAGGACTACCCGGATCCGCGGGTCGCCATCGCCGTGCTCCGCGAGGCCGCCGGACTCCTGTAGCCGCGCTCCCGGGCGTAGCGGATCGGACGTCCCTCAAGCCCCCTTTGCCATCGTCGACTACTCCCCCTGTCGTGCCAGCCACTCGGCCGGCCCACACGCATCGATCTCCGGCCCGGCGCGCTCGATGAGCTCCATATCCAGCGTGACAAGCTCGCAGTCGTTCAGCTGCGCCACCGCGGCGTACTGCGCGTCCGCGGCTCGCAGCCGGTGAGTGGCCGCGAGCTCGGCGGCGTGCGCCGCCTCGGCCAGGCCCAGAGGATGGACGACCAGTGCGGGGTTCGCCATCAGGTGCCGAGCCGCGGTCTGCGCGAGGTCGCGGTCACCGGTGCGGCGAACCACTGCCGAGACGATCTCGATCAGGGCGATGACCGGCTCGTGCAGCGGGGTCCCGGCCCGGGCATGCGCGCGCAGGAGGCGTGCGGAATCCGCATGGGCTGCCTCATCCTCCAGGACAGCCGCCACAAGCACAGACGCATCGATCGTCAGCACTCAGCGTCGCTCGGAGATGATGATCTCGCTCATCGGTCGATGGTCGATCGACTTCTGGCGGATCTCCTCGCCGATCTCCTCCCACCGCGCCAACCATTGGGCACCGGATACCTGAGCCCCGACCCGGCCTCCCTCCTCGGCGCGGCCGCCCAGCCAGGTCTCGTACAGCTCGATCGTGACCTCGCGGACCGCGCGGCCCTCCAGGGCGGCACGAGCCTTCACTTGTCGATACAGGGCGTCGGGGACATCCATGGTGGCTTTCATGCTTCCTGTATACCTGTATGGCTCGGTACCGTCAACTGCGCGGCCCCGCCCTAAACTCGCTAATCTCCCTATACATCTAGATTGGCCCCGTACGTCCGGTTCGACCGGAGTGCCAGATGAACGAAGACCGACTTCGGCGTCTCGCCAGCCGCCACCAGGTTGGCGCGCCCTCCCGTTGCTGGTCCCACGACTCGGGGCTCCCGGATTGCGACGCGGCCTCCCTGTCTGCCGACGTGGCTCGTCATCGCGCATGGATCGATTTCGCCTACGACCTGCTCGACGCCCACATCTGGGGATTTGGCCCCGGCGATTGGCAGGCGAGCGAGGCGCTCGCGCACGCCCTCGTTGGTTCGGACTGGCCTCCGGCGTGGGCGCGCGACGAAGAGGACCCGGCCCACATCATCTTTGACAAAACACAGTGGCCTATGGAGTCGCGCTGAGTGCGGGCGGCGCTCGGCACCAACGCTCTCGAGGCAGTGACTACTCGATTTCCGGCGGAGATCGCCTGGGTCAGTCGTCTCGCGTCCAGGTGCCACATCCGGTCGTCTTGAAGCCCTTATCCGTGGACTTGATGGAGATGATGGTTCGACTCTCCTCGATACCGTTGGCGATTATGGAGCGCTTGAGGCGCGCCCAGTAGCAGAACCCGGCCGGCTCTCGAAGGCGATCCTCCCAAGGCAAGAACGCGGCCACGCCGTAGGCCGCAAGCGTCGTGGCGCGCGGCAGACCTCCCG
>JACCVB010000319.1 GCA_013698385.1 Chloroflexota bacterium | reverse complement strand
CTGGAGGGTTGCATCGTGGCCTGCCCGCTGCACGAGGGTCGGTTCGACCTGGCCAGCGGCGACGCCGCCCGGATGCCGACCACCGGCGGCCTGGACCCAGACGGCGTGTCCCACCCGACCTGGTCGCCCGCCGGCAAGGAACCTAAGGTGGATCCACCGGGCAAGAGGGCCGAGGCACGCCGTCTGACCAGGGTCCGTCGCTTCCGCTACTACCCCGTCCGGATCGTCGACGGCATGATCGAGATCGTCCTCCCCCGCTGAGTGGCCTTCAGCTAGCGGATCTCGCCTTCGGCAGCGGGTGGTGGGTCTGCGTGCGCTTCCGAGTAGCCGCGCACGATGCGCACGACCTCGTCGGCGTCGTCGGTCAGCTGGAACAGGTCCAGATCGCCCGGACTGACGGCGCCCCCGGCCAGCAACGTGTCCCGGATCCAGGCGAGCAGACCCGCCCAGTACGAGGATCCCACGAGGACCACCGGGAAGTGGCGGACCTTGCCGGTCTGGATCAGGGTGAGCGCCTCGAACAGCTCGTCGAGCGTGCCAAATCCGCCGGGCAGGATGACGAAGCCGTCGGCGTACTTCACGAACATCGTCTTGCGCGCGAAGAAGTAGCGGAATTCCACCCCGAGGTCCACGTACGGATTGATCGATTGCTCGTGGGGCAGTTCGATGTTGCACCCAACGGACAGGCCGCCGCCTTCGCGGCACCCGCGATTGGCCGCCTCCATCGCACCAGGTCCGCCACCGGTGATCACCGCGAACCCGGCCTCTGCCAGCTTTCGGCCGATCGTCCGCGCGAGTTCGTAGAGCGGGTCGTCCGGGCGGGTCCGCGCGGAGCCGAACACGGTCACGGCCGGCCCGACGGCGGCCAGCGCATCAAAGCCGTCGACGAACTCGGACAGGATGCGCAGGGCCCGCCACGGGTCCGTGTCCAGGAACGCCGGGGTCGCCTTGCGTTCGAGGAGCTTCTCGTCCTCCGTGCTCGAGACGTCGCGATCCATGCGCCTGGCGGCGGTGTCCGTCACGCGCATGCGGCCCGAGCGGCGCATCCCCGTGGAGGCGGTCTCTTCCGGCATCGCCGATAGGATGCACCATCGCACGGCCCGCGCGTCGTACCATCCGGGCCATGACGATGACGACGGACAGGATCAGCTCCACCTTTCGGACCCAGGCCTTCATCGACGGCACGTTCGTGGACGCGGTCAGCGGCCGGAGCTACCAAACGGAGAACCCGGCCACCGGCCAGCCACTGGCCGAGATCGCGGAAGGTGACCTTGCGGACGTCGATCGGGCCGTGGCGGCAGCCCGAGCCGCAGCAGACGGCGGGGCATGGTCTGGGATGCACCCGGACGACCGCAAGCGGATGCTCATCCGCTTCGCCGACCAGATCGACGACCACACGGAAGAACTGGCCCTGACCGAGAGCCTGGACGCGGGCAAGCCCCTGAGTGACACCCGTTCGCTTGATATCCCCGAGACCGCCGGGTGCATCCGCTGGCACGCCGAGGCGATCGACAAGCTGTATGACGAAGTGGCGCCGGTCGGTCAGGGCAGCGTCGCGATGATCGTCCGTGAGCCGATCGGGGTCGTGGGCGCGATCGTACCCTGGAACTATCCGGCCCAGATGGCGGCCTGGAAGCTGGGCCCGGCCCTGGCCACGGGCAACACGGTCGTCATCAAGCCCGCCCAGCAGACCTCGCTCAGCCTGCTGCGCCTGGCCGAGCTCGCCACCGAAGCGGGCCTGCCGCGGGGCGTGCTCAACGTGGTGCCCGGGCCTGGCTCGACGGTCGGCGTCGCGATGGCCCGCCACCGTGACATCGACGCGATCGCGTTCACCGGCTCGACCGAGGTGGGACGGACCTTGCTCCACCACGCGGCGGAGTCGAACCTCAAGCGCGTCCTGCTGGAGCTCGGCGGGAAGAGCCCCCAGATCGTGATGGCGGACGCGGCCGATCTCGATCGCGTGTCGGAGCAGGCGGCCAACGCCATCTTCTGGAACATGGGCGAGAACTGCAGCGCCGGATCGCG
>JACCVB010000313.1 GCA_013698385.1 Chloroflexota bacterium | reverse complement strand
ACGGCCTTGCGGCTGTACTTGTCGGCCCACACCCCCCACAGGGGGACGAGGGGCATGCCGACGACGAAGATCAGTGAACTGAACAGGCCCACGAAGGCCAGCCGGTCCGCCTCCGGCACGCCCATCTCGCGCAGGTACGACGGCACGAGCGCGAAGATCTGGCTGACTCCCAGACCTTCCACCATCGAGGTCAGCCAGAAGACCAAGACGAGGACCCGCCAATCCTGCCTGGCTCGACTCGCGGGCAAGGCGGCGGAGGGGGGCGGAGTCACCGCGGCAGACTACTAGGCCAGCGCCCCGACCGCAGGCCCACCGAGCGTGACCGGAACCAGCCACTCCGGGGCGTTTCAACGGACCGGCGGAAACGCGGCCCAGCCGCATTTGAAACGCGCTACGTCCCCGATCGGCCCCGGAACGGGCCTCGGCGATGTCTTCCAGTGTCCGTTGGAACGCTCCTGGCGCCAGTCGGGCGTGCCGCAGGCGGGCGCCCCAGCCGGCCTTGCGCCAGCCGGGGCCTTGCGCCAGCCGGGGCGTGACGCCAGCCGACCGCGGCGTACCCATCACGGACGCGGCGCACATGAAAACGCCCGAAGGAACTGGAGGAAACCAGCCGGTCGGCCTCTCTTTGGCTCCGAACAAGTCCGGAGTCTCCGAGTGCCGCCCGAGATCCCGCTCGGCAGCCTTGCGGCTGTCGAACCCGGCTCCCGAGACCATCCCGAGGATCGCTCCTCAGTGCGGTTCTGGCGGTTCGCACCTGCCCCTTCGGGCAAGACGTAATGTATCTGTCACGGTCCCGGCCGGACAACAGGCTTATCCACGAACTAGGCTGAGACCACCACGTCCTTATCCCCGACTTTCCCACGTCTGTGGACAAGGTGTGGATAGGTCCCTCGGAGGTGCCCCGGATGGCGCGACTGCTGGCACGCTTGGTCGCAATGAATGACGGCTGGGCCGCACCGCTCGGCGAGTTCAACCAACGCTGGGCCCAAGCGCTCTTCCGAGCCGTCGGTCCCTTCAAGGACCTGCTCCACGGGACTTGGCTGGGACACCCGCTCCATGCCGCGACCACGGACCTGCCGATCGGCCTCCTGCTCGGGTCGGTCATCCTCGATCTCCTGGCCCAACCCACGGCCGCGGACATCGTCCTCGTCGCCTCGATCGCCACCATGATCCTTGCTGCCATGTCCGGTCTGGCCGACTACGCCGAGACCGCCGGCCTGGCCAGGACTCGAGCGACGCTCCATTCCGTGCTGATGACGGTCACCTTGCTGCTTGTCATCGTGTCGGCCGTCATGCGCGCCGCCGGCCCGGCAGATCGGACGATCCCGATCGCGCTGTCGATCATCGCCTTCGTGCTGGTCAGTGCCGGCGCGTTCGTCGGCGGTGACGTCGTGTACGTGCTGGGAAACATGGTCAGCCGACACGCCTTCCGCGGCCCGGGAACGAAGTGGATCCACCTGGACACCGGCGAGCTGAGCGATCTTTCGGATCTGCCCGAAGGCACCCCGACGAAGGTCCGCGCCGGCATCAACGATCTGGTGCTCGTGCGATCCGGGACGACCATCCACGCGATGCACGCGGTGTGCGCCCACGCCGGTGGCCCGATGGACAAGGGCAAGGTCGTTGACGGCTGCCTGGAATGCCCCTGGCACGCGTCACGGTTCGACTTGCGCGATGGCCGACTTCGACGCGGCCCGTCCGTCTACGACCAGCCGACCTACGAGATCCGTTCCGCCGAGGGCGGTGGGTACGAGGCTCGACGCCGTGATCCGCTCGGGGACGAGGTCCCCGCAGCCGGGGATGCTCGCGCCGCCTCGTAGGCCGGGAGCAGTCAAGGGCGGCCCGCAAGCGACAGCGGCGGCGCAGGCTCCGACCCGGCTGCCATCCACAGTGACGCGATCCGAATATTCGAGGGTGGATGTGGGGCCAGAACGCGGACTTGGAGGCGCACCACGAGGTGTTCGTCGCACAAACCCTCCTGTCAGTGGCACGCTGCCACCGCCCGGACGGTCCCCGGACCTTCCTGGGCGCATCATCGGGGCATGATCCGGATCGTCATCCCCGAGCCCTCACTGGTGCTGCTCATCGGGGCGGCCGGGGCCGGCAAGTCCACCTTCGCGGCGCGCCACTTCGGCGCCGATGAGGTCTGCTCTTCAGATGGGCTGCGCGAGGTCCTGTCCGGCAACCCGGCCGATCAGTCCGTCTCGAGGCGCGCGTTCGCGATCCTGCACCGCGACGTGGAGCGCCGGCTGCAAGAGGGTCGACTGACCGTGGTCGACGCCACCAACCTGACCGAGCACCAGCGTCGACCGCTCCTTCGCCGAGCCGCGGCGGCCCAGGTACCGACGATCGCGATCGTGCTCGACCTGCCGGCGAACATCGTCCGATCCCGCAACGCCGGGCGCGACCGCGTGGTCGACCCAGACGTCGTGGAGCGTCACCTCGCGACGCTCCGCCGGACAGTGGACGGCGACGAACTCCATCGCGAGGACCTCGCAGGAATCATCCTCCTGCGCTCGGAGGACGACGTCGCGCGAGCCAGGATCGAGCGCCGCCCGACGCCGCACGAGGGCGGACGAAGCGCCGACCGAGCGCCGGTGACCCATCGATCCGCGGATCGTCAGCCCGGGCGGGTCCCCGATGACGAAAGCAGCACGACCCGCCCGAACGGTCGAGCCCGCAACTCCACCCACACCCCGTTGCGCAGGTAGACGTCACCCTTGACGATCTCCAGCGCGGCCTCCTCGCTCGCGGCCCGCAGCAGGATGATGGACGCGGAGACATCGGGGAAGGCGCCCGCTTCGAGATAGACCCCGGCGTCCTTCAGCTCGCCGATCCGGGCGAGATGCTCGGCACGAAATGGGATCCGGGTCTCGGCCGCGTCCGGCGCATAGGTCGCTTCGACGAGCCAGACGTTCTCGATGGCCACCCCTGCAGGCATCTCGGACATGCCGGGAAGTCTACGTCGACCCGCCGCCGATCATCGCGACGGCCACGGCGGCAAGGACGATGCCGATGGCGTGGTCTCGCGTCACCCGCTCACGGAGCAACGCCGCAGCCAGGATCACCGTTCCGACCGGATAGAGCGCCGACAGCACGGACGCGACGGCAAGCGCTCCGGACTGCACCGCGAGGAGGTAACAGGTGTTACCGGCGGCATCGAGGAGCCCGACCGCGACGATCGCCGGGACCAGCCGAGGGTTCGGCCGCCACGACGCCCGACTGGCCAGGATCACGCCGACGACGAGGACCGCCTGGGTCGTCCGGATCACCGTCAGGGCACCGAACGGTTCGGTCTCGATCTGGGCGATGACGACCCCGAAGATGCCGATGGCGATACCCGCCAGGACCGCTTCCCGAAGGCCCGACCGACCGCCGCCCTCGTCTGCGACCCGCGAAACCAGCACGACCGCGACGATGGCGAGGACGATCCCACCGAGCACGATCGGCGAGGGCAGGCCCTGGAGGACGATGCCCGCGGCGACCGGGATGACCGCCGCAAGGACGCCCGTGACGGGCGCGACGATCCCCATCCGTCCGACCGCCAGCGCCTGGTAGAGCGCGCTGACGCCGATCCCGCCGACCACCCCGGCGACGAGGCACAGTGCTAGGTCTCGGCCGGCCGGAAGCGCCTGCCGGGTCAGGACCACGAGGCCGATGGCAACGACCAGACCTGCGCCCTGCGACAGCAGGACGACCCCGAACACGGGCGTCCGGCGGCTCGCCAGGCCGCCGCCGAAATCGGCCGCGCCCCAGGTGACGGCCGCCAGCAGACCGAAGACGACCGTTGCCAGGCTTCCGGAGAGTGGGTCGGTCAGGTGCTGCCCCCGACCGACGTGAGCTCCGGCCCGAGCGACGGGTCCGCCACGGTGTCGTCAACCATGACGGGGCCGGGCAGTTCGACGACGGCGTCGGCCGCCGAGTCATACCGATCCGAGGTCGTCAAGTAGATGATCTGGAAGTCAGTGGCAACTCGTTTCAGGAGGTCCAGCGCGCGGACCGCGCGCTCGTCGTCAAGGGTCACGAACGGATCGTCGAAGACAAGCGGGGGCCGTCGATCGCCGGTGATCAGTCGGACCAGCCCCAGCCGGGCGGTCAGGTAGACGAGGTCCAGCGTGCCCTGGCTGAGGGACGAGACCGGAACCCAGTCGCCCCGCTCCGGAGCATGGACCTCGATATCCAGCGACTTGTCGTCCACGCGCACCCGGCGGTACCGGCCCGCGGTCACGGTCGAGAGATCCCGCACCATGTGGCCCTCGAGGTAGCGCGTCGCGGTCTTCATCGTGGCCTCTTCAGCGCGCTCGATCGAGCGCAGCGTCGTCTCCAGCACGCGATGTCTGCGTTGCATGGCACTCAGCCGCTCGCGTCGGACGGCCAGCCGCTCGGCCTCGGCGGCGACCTCCTCGGCGTCCACCGCGTTCGCCTCGACCCGGGCTCGAGCGTTGGCCTCGTCGTCGCGGGCCTGCTCGAGAGCACCCTCCTGCTCACGCACCTCGGCCTCCAGGCGCTCGCGCGCACGAGGTTCCTTGGCGATCGGTCCGAGCGCATCGAGCGCGCTCGTCTTCGTCTCGATGTCGAGCGCCGCCGCATCGCGGATGACCGGCAACGTCTCGCGTGGCTCCTTGTTGGCGAGGCCGTCCAGCTTGGCGGCAAGCTGGTTCATCGACGCGACATGCGCCTCCTCGCGAGACAACAGGTCCTCCACCTCGGCCAGGTCATCCAGGCCCAGCGCGCCGAGTTGCTGGGCTGCGTCCGTTTCCGCCTGACGCAGCTCGGCCTCCATCTCGGATCGGCCGCGCAGGCGACGATCGATCTCGACGTCCCGAAGCTGTCCGCTCAACTCCGATCCACGTCGAAGCCACAGGGCCACGATGGCCAGGATGAGCCCGATGCCGGCGATGGCTGCCCCCAGGTATGCCGGGGCGGGTCCAACGTCCAGGATGCCGCCAGTCCGAGCGAGGAACGCCCCTCCGGCCAGCACCAGGCCGACCACGACGAGGACGAGCGCCCATCGTGACAGCGGGCGCCACGTGGGTTCCGGCGCCACGTCGAACTGGACCTCGACCTCGCCCGCCAGCGCCGCCTGCAATTCGCGGATCCGGGCTTCAAGCCCGCGCAACCGCTCGGCGCTCAGGCGGAGGATCTCCAGGGGATCGGGCGACGGGTGGCTCCCGGCCAGCGCATCGAGCTGGATGGAGACCTCGACAGCTTCTCGAAATCGGTCGTAGCGCTCCCGAGCGACACCCCGTTGGGTCTCGAGCCGCTCTGCCTGGCGGGCCTTCTCGAGCAGGCCGCGCTGCTCGGCGAGGCGCGTATCGGCCTCCGCCCGGCGCTCCCGCGCGCCGGCCAGCGCATCGCGGTCACGTTCCAGCTGGGCGAGGGCCAGCTCGCCCCGCTCGACCGCGGCGACGAACTGACTGACCGCGGTCGCGGCGACCTTCAGCAGGCCCGGGTTCCGTTCGCCCTTTGTGGTCAGATCGTGGAGGGCCTTCTCCAGCTTCTTCCTGGCGCGGCCGGTCCCGCGGTCCGCACCGCTGATGCTCGCCTGGAGTCGATCGCGCAGGGCCGACTCATCTCGTGCGAGGTCGCTCAGCTCATGGTGCCGGACGGACGCCGTCGACCGGAAGAAGGGCTCGCTGGGGATACCTGAAAGCTCGGCCATCACCTGGTCGGCGAGGGTCGGATCCATGACGGTCTGTCCGTCATAGGCGAGGTTGACCGTGCCCCTGGCCGCGGCGAACGACTTTTCGAGGGTCCCGGTCGCGAGACGGCCTTCCTCTTCCTCCTGTTCGAATTCGATGCCGATCCAGGTCCGTGCATCTGGCGGGGCGTCCCACGGGCGCAACCCGTCCAGGTCGGCCGCGCCACTCGTGACGCGACGCGTGAGGGCGAGCTCGATCGCTCGTTGGATGGTCGTCTTGCCCGCCTCGTTGGGACCGCGGATGACGGTGACACCCGGGGCGAGGTCGATATCCAGCTCCCGATATCGCCGCAGGTCGCGAACCTGGAGCCGGCGGATCCTCACAGGGATACCTCGTGACCGGCTAGCAACAACCGACCGAGGCGCAGGGCGTCACGCAGCTCGGCGGCCTCGGACGATGTCCCGTCGTTGCCCGCCGTCGTGCTGTCGGAGGCCTCCAGTGCGGCGATGCGCGCCTCGAGGTCCCGGATGAACGCCCCCGCGATCGTATCGGCCGAGGGCAGCGTGCCCTCCGTCAGGGCCGGTATCGAGACGTCACGAACCCGGACCTTGAGGAACCACGGGGCCAGGGCTTTCTCCATCTCATCCACGTCCAGGTCCAGCTCGTCTTGACGAACACCGACGATCCGAACGTCGAGGACCAGGTCTGGATCCTTGTCTCGCGCGAGCTGCTCGATGAGCGTCGGCTGTGAAGCGATCGCCGCCGCATCCACGTCGCGCTTCTCGAAGTGGGTCGCTCCGACCGGATGCTCCTCGATCCGGACCGTGCGCTTGCCAGCGGTCTCCTCGAGTTCGACCAGCAGAACCTTGCCGGCGCGGTCCTGGTCCAGGGCTACGGCTTCGGGGGCACCGGCGTAGGCGTAGGCGACCGTTCCCGCGCGGCCCCGCTGGCTGGAATGCCAGTGCCCCAGCGCGAGATAGTCGAGGCCGCTGGCTCCGATCTCGTCCGCGGTGATCACGACCTCGTCACGATCCGTCTTGCCCGGGATCGCGATCGAGCCGTGAATCATCCCGACTCGCCAGGTCGCGGGCGGGGTCCCGGACCCGGCGTGCAGATCGCGCAGGGGACTGTAGGGCGCCCGCTTGGTCGCGAAGACCGGACCGTGGACGGTGACCTCGCAGGCCGCCAGGTGGACGCTCGGCAAGTCCGGCCTGAGGACGGTGACCAGGTCGTCGTCGGGTGTACTGCCGGCGAGCGCCTTGAGATCGTACGCGCGATAGATGGACGAGCGGTCGTAGACATCGTGCGTGCCGGGGATGATGACGCAGCGGATCTTCGCCTCAGCGAGTCGCTTGAGCTGACCCGCGACCCGCTCCACGGACCGGCGCGGCTGGACGTTGCTGTCGAACAGATCACCCGCGATCAGGAACAGGTCCACGCGCTGGGCGAGGGCCAGGTCCACGCTGGCGATGAACGCCGAGAACTGCCGTTCGCGCTGGGCCGCGGCCTGCTCGCCGAGGTCGTCGTGGCGGGCGCCGAGATGGACGTCCGCGGTATGGATGATCCGTAGCATCCGTGCGGGCTAGGCCTCCCCTGGTCGGTCTCCGTCCGGCGCACGACCGGGGCTGGCGCGAGCGAGGCGCCCCCATGACTCCCCGCTCGCCGCTCCGGATGCTCGCGGGGCATTGTGACAGGTACGTTGTCACGCTGGC
>JACCVB010000310.1 GCA_013698385.1 Chloroflexota bacterium | reverse complement strand
ACGCCCGGGCGGCCACGGAGGGTGGCCAGCTCGACGATGCGAACGAGGACGAAGAACGAGATGCCGAGGAGTGACGAGATGAGGATGGCCGCCCACAACTTTTCGGGGGCGGTGATGTATTGCTGGTTGAAGTTGATGATCGCGCGGCCGAGGCCGTTCGGGATGCCACCCGGGCCTTCGCCGATGATGGCGCCCACGATGGACGCTGTCGCGGCGATCTTCAAGGCCGTGAACAGGTACGGGACGGATGCGGGCAGGCGCACCTTCCGGTACGTGTCAAACCGGGTCGCGGCATACGACCGCATCAGTTCCAAAGCCCGAGGGTCGGGCGAGCGCAGCCCGCGGATCATCGCGATGGTCACCGGGAAGAAGGTCAGGTAGGTGGCGATGATCACGACCGAGGTCACGGACGGGCCGAAGGCGAAGACGATCATCGGGGCGAGCGCCACGATGGGGATCGTCTGGCTGGCGACCACGTACGGCACGAAGGCACGTTCCAGCAGGCGGGCGTGCACGAAGACGGTGGCCAGGATCAAGCCGAGCGCCGCCCCGATGACGAACCCGAGGGCGGCCTCCCGCCAGGTGTAGAAGGCGGCACCGACCAGGAACTGACCGAGCGTCTGCTCCTGGTTGCGCTGGACCGGCGCCGCAAGGGCTCCGATGATCTGGAACCAGTGGGGCAGGTTGAGGTCGGTCGCGAACGGCCAGCGGAACGGCGGGTCGTGGAAGACGTCCACGCCCAGCCCCAGCGCATCGGGGAATCGCCAGGGCACCCCGCCCAGCCACTTGACCGTTTCCCACCCGGCCAGCACGGCCAGGCCGATCCCCACGAACAGACCGATCCGCCGCCGACCGCGTCGCCCGGATGGAGCGCGCGTCGCCATCGGCTACCCGTCGACCGCCTGGTCGGCGATGTCGAGGGCCGCATCGATGATCTCGAAGCCGTGGGCAAGCTCGTCCTCGGTGATGCACAGCGGAGGGTTCGTGTGGATCGAGTTGTTGGCCAGCATCGTGTACAGCCCGTGCTCCCGGAAGTACCGCCCGACGGCCTTCATCTCGTCCGAGGTGCCGTTGAACGGGGTCATCGGTGTCCATGGATCACGCGACCGGACGAGGTCCAGGATGCCGAACAGGCCGAGGCTGCGGTGTGCACCGACGGATGGGTGCTTCGCGGCCAGCCGCTCGTGATGCTGGCGCAGGACGCCCCCCATCCGCGCGGCGTTCTCGATCAGCCCGTCCTCCTCGTAGACCCGGATCGTCGCGAGCGAGGCCGCCAGCGAAACGGGGTGCGACGAGTACGTCAGGCCGCCGTAGTACATGTTCCTGTCGAAATGCTCGGCGATGTGGGGGCGCATCGCGACCGCCCCGAGCGGCAGGTATGACGAAGTCAGGCCCTTGGCCATGGCCATCAGGTCCGGCACGACGTTCCAGTGATCGACCGCGAACCAGCGGCCGGTCCGACCGAAGCCGGCCATGACCTCGTCGGCGACCATCAGGATGCCATGGCGGTCGCACAGTTCGCGCACGCCCTGGAGGTAGCCGTCGGGCGGGATGAGGATGCCGTTCGTGCCCACGATGGTCTCGAGGAAGATCGCCGCGATCGTGTGTGGCCCTTCGTAGCGGACGACGTCTTCCAGGCCCTGCAGGGACTCCGCCACGGGACGGGGTTCCGCCTCTCCCCAGCGGTGGGTGTCCGGATAGCGCACGACCCCGACCAGGCCCGGCTCGTTGGCCCAGCGGCGCGGGTCGCCGGTGAGGGTCATCGCGCCCATCGTGGCCCCGTGATACGCCCGATAGCGGGCGAGGACCTTGGTCCGGCCGGTGTAGTGGCGCGCGAGCTTGATGGCGTTCTCGATCGCTTCGGCGCCGCCGAGCGTGAAGAACACCTTGTCCATGTCGCCCGGCAGGATCTCGGCCAGCTTCTGGCCCAGGCGCGCCCGGATCTCCGTGGCGAACGCCGGCTGGACGTACTGCAGCTTCGTCGCCTGCTCGGTGATCGCATCGATCACCCGCCGGTCGCCGTGGCCGATGTTGACCGACATGAGCTGGCTGTTGAAATCCAGGATCCGATCGCCGTCGGGCGTGTACAGCCAGACGCCTTCGGCGTGGTCGATCGCGATCGGGTCGATGGCGCCCTGGACCGACCAGGAGAAGAACGTGTGCTCCCGATTGAGGGCGACGATCTCGCTCGTCGTCATGGCGCCCGGCGCCGTCTCGATACTCATGGCCTGCCTCCTGCCGCGCTCGACGGCGCGAGACCGGATTACAGCACATCCGAGCAACCCGGGCGGGGGGCCATCTGCAAGGCCTGTGCAAGGTTCGTCGATGCGACATAGACTGGCGCAGCGACCAACCCCCCAAGGTCAACGCACAGGATCTCGACAACTCGAAGAGCCCGCACGCACGGCGTCAGTGTCGTCCCGAGCCCGCGCCCCAGCGCCTCGGTCTCCCCGGATCGCTCCTTCTGAGGACGATCCCCACCTCCCAATGATCCCTGTTTCGTGCGCCCGCGGGCTCCAGATACTTCGCCGTCGCGCCCCATCGCGACGTCCTGGTAGGAAGGAGCAGCATTGCGCACGCTTTCCATGGGCGCACGAGCGTTCATCCCCGTGGCCCTCGCAGGGGCCGTCGTTCTGGGCCTGGCCCCTTCGTCTCCGGCTGCTGCGGCCGAGCCGAAGACCGAAGCGCAGCAGATCGTCGCCATCGCCAAGGCGCAGCGTGGTGATCCCTGGGTCTTCGGCGCGACCGGTCCGAGGGCATTCGACTGCTCCGGTCTCCTGATCTACGCCTACAAGCAGGCGGGCGACCTCAGGGCGATCGGGAATGGTCGATACCGCTCGGCACGAGCGATGTACCGCTACTTCCAGTCCCGCGGTCTGGCCAGCCGGTCCAACCCCAAGGTCGGCGATCTCGTCGTCTGGGGCGGTGGTTCCCACATCGGGATCTACATCGGCAACGGCAACGCGGTCAGCACCCTGACTCGTGGCGTCAGCGTCCACAAGGTGAACGCCGTGACCGCCCGGTTCACGACCTACCTGCATACCGGGATGTCCGGCAGGTCGGCCAGCGGCGGATCCACGGTCGCCTCCATGACGACCAAGGCCGCCAGCGGTCACCGTCACATCATGGGTCGGGTCAACCTGCGCCGCGGTGCGGGGATCGACAAGGCCCGGATCACCGTCCTTCGCAACGACACCCGTCTCGTGGTCCTCGCCAAGGGCAAGGACAGCCAGGGACGAACCTGGCTCAAGGTCGATGCGGGCAGCCGCACCGGCTGGGTCGCCAGCTGGCTGACGGACTGACCGTTCGGCCCTGACACCCACACCCAGAGCGAAAGGCCCGGGCCCCCAGCCCGGGTCTTTCCATGTCCCTGTTAGGGTTTGACCGGACTCGACCTCGACGCAGCGGGCAGGAGAAGGACCGATGGACCAGGCGGATTTCACGCAGTGGCTCGCGCGCTACGTCGACGCGTGGCGTCTCAACGACGCGGCGGCGATCGGCGACCTGTTCAGCCCGGACGTGCGCTACGCCTACGACCCGTTCGACGAGGCGGTCGTCGGGCGGACGGCACTCATCGCGTCGTGGCTGAAGGAGCCCGACGACCCCGAGGCCTGGCAGGCCGAGTACGAGGTCCTCGCCATCGATGGCGACGTCTTCGTGGCCCACGGCCGGACGCGCTACCTGACCGACGATCGTTCCGACGTGGACCGAGAATTCGCGAACATCTTCGTCTGCCGCTTCGACCCGGACGGCCGGTGTCGCGAATTCACCGAGTGGTACATGCGGCGCCGCCCGGACGCGATCCCGGACGCCTGAGGCGCTCTGGGCCGGCACGCGACGAACAGCGCCGTCGTCGGTGTACCCTCGTGTCTCGCCAACCAGACGCAAAACCGATCCATCCGAGGTGAAGTCCGCGATGCCCCGAATCGTCCGTGGTGCCCTCGTCCAGGCCAGCTGGACCGGTGACAAGGAATCGATGATCCAGAAGCACGAAGAACGGGCGCACGATGCGGCCAAGCAGGGTGCCCAGTTCATCCTGTTCCAGGAGCTGTTCTACGGGCCGTATTTCTGCCAGGTCCAGGACGCCCAGTACTACAGCTACACGGAGCACATCCCGGACGGCCCTACGACCAAGCGGATGCAGGACCTCGCCAAACAGACTGGCATGGTCGTCATCGCCCCGATGTACGAGGAGGACGAGAAGGCCTCCGGGATCTACTACAACACCGCCGCCGTGATCGACGCGGACGGGACCTACCTCGGCAAGTACCGCAAGACCCACATCCCCCACGTCAAGGGGTTCTGGGAGAAGTTCTATTTCCGCCCGGGCAATCTCGGGTACCCGGTGTTCGACACGGCGGTCGGCAAGATCGGCGTGTACATCTGCTATGACCGGCACTTCCCCGAAGGTGCCCGGGCACTGGGCCTCAACGGGGCGGAGATCGTGCTCATCCCGAGCGCCACCTCGCGCGGACTCAGCGAATACCTCTGGAAGATCGAGCAGCCCAGTCATGCCGTCGCGAACGGCTACTTCGTGGGCACGATCAACCGCGTCGGCATCGAGGCGGACCTCGGCGACGATGACTTCTACGGCCAGAGCTACTTCGTGGACCCGCGCGGCCAGTACGTCGGCGACGTGGGGTCGGCCCATGACGAGGACCTGATCGTGCGCGACCTCGACATGGACAAGATCATGGAGGTTCGCAACACCTGGCAGTTCTACCGGGACCGCCGGCCGGACGCCTACGACGACCTGACCCGCCCCTAGCGGACCCCGAGGGCGGGCCGGGTGTCCGCCTCCGGTCAGCGCGTCAGCCAGGCCGCCACGACCGCTGCGATCCGCTCGCCGGCGTGGCCGTCCCACAGCGGCGGGGTCATCCTGCCGCTAGCCCTGGGTCGGCGGAGCGCGTCGGCGACCGCGTCGGGCGCGGACTCCGGCGTGACCAGGCGGTTGGTCCCGTGGCTGATCGTGATCGGACGCTCCGTGTTGTCGCGCACGGTCAGGCAGGGCACCCCCAGGAACGTCGTCTCCTCCTGGATGCCGCCCGAGTCCGTCAC
Organism: Chloroflexota bacterium; assembly: GCA_013698385.1. GTDB lineage: Bacteria > Chloroflexota > Limnocylindria > Limnocylindrales > CSP1-4 > SPCO01. Next base: position 7,221 of record JACCVB010000310.1, on the reverse strand, counting down.
GACCAGCGCCGCGCCGCGGACGAGGGACAGGAAGTCCAGGTAGCCCAGGGGTTCGATCAGCCGGAGCCCATCGCCTGACGTCAGGCCGGCCGCTTCCAGCCGGGGCCGGCCGCGTGGGTGGAGCGGCACGACCAGGGGCAGCGCCTCGGCGACCCGGGCTAGCATCGTCGCGATCCGCGCCGCCGTGTCCGGGTCATCCACGTTGGACGGTCGATGGATCGTGGCCACGGCATAGCGTTCCGGTAACTCGAGCGTCGCCCGCATGCGCACAGGATCGAACCGCTCCAGATTGGCAACGACAGAGTCGATCATCGGATTGCCCACGAAATGGATCCGGTCTGGCGCGACGCCCATGTCGGCGAGGTTGGTCACGCCCTCCGGACTGGTCACGAACAGCAGGTCGCTCAGGAGGTCGCTGACGCGCCGATTGACCTCCTCCGGCATCGACTCGTCGAAGCTGCGCAGGCCGGCCTCGACGTGGGCCGTCGGCACGCCCATCTTGGCCGCCACGAGCGACGCCGCCAGGGTCGAATTGACGTCGCCGTAGACCATCGCGAGGTCAGGCGGCGAGGGGAGGAACGTCGCTTCCAGGGCGACCATCAGGGCCGCCGTCTGGCCGGCATGACTCCCGGAACCGACGCCCAGGTCCACCTCCGGCCGGGGCAACCCGAGATCCTCGAAGAAGACCTGCGACATCCGCGCGTCGTAATGCTGACCCGTGTGGATGAGCCGCTGTCCGATGGCGCGGGCGTCCAGCGCCCGGATGACCGGCGCCGCCTTCATGAAATTCGGCCGGGCGCCGACGACGTGTGCTACGGTCGGATTCATGCTATGCCGGGCCGCGACGCAGCCGCCGTGACCCACGGTCCAAAGGCCCTGGATCTTGCTCGACTGGCGGTTCGCCGGCCATTGGTGGCGGCCAGGCTGGTCCGCTCCCAGCCCCTGTGGGTCGTCGTTCGACTCATCGGCATGCTCCCTTCATCGGTTCGTCGGTCGGCGGCGCAACCGCTAGTCGACCTGATGACCGCCAGGACGCGCCGGGGCAGCGACCATCCGTTCGCGGCCCCTTTGTTGCTGATCGCGACACACGCCAGTGGCCGGACGGCCGAGGCCCTCGCCACGGCAGCGGCAGCGGGACCGGCGAGTTCGCGCCGCACCAGCGCCCGACTGGCCCGCCTGGCCCTGGCCCTCGAGGCACCCGAGGTCGCCGCCCGCCTCCTGGACTCGCATCCGCCGATCGCGTCCGACGCCAGGGACCTTGCCCTGCGCGGCCAACTCGCCCTGGCCCTCGGCGAATACACCGCAGCCCGGACCTACCTGCTCCAGGCCGGGCGGTTGGAGCGGCGCATGCGCTGGTCCGGCATGGTCACCAAGGTCGAAGCCGAACTCGCCCTGCTGGATCCCGCGTGGGGCCCCCGCCTGCCGGCCTCCTCGAGCCGGGCACTCCCGACCCCGGCGCGGCCCGCACCGGGACGGATCCTGCACCTGCTCACTAACTCGTTGCCCTACCGGCCGTCGGGCTACGGGGTCCGGGCTCAGCACGTCGCACTCTGCCAACGGGATGTCGGTCTGGATCCGGAGATGGTCACCCGCGCCGGGTTCCCAGGTAACGAGGGGACGACCGGCGTCGGCGTCAGCGACACGATCGATGGGGTCACGTACCACCGGCTGTCGCCAGGGCTCGAGCCCGGACTGACCATCGAGCGGGTCGCCCAGTCGACGGCGGCCGGACTGCTCGACCTCGTCGCCCAACGTCGGCCGGTCCTGCTCCAACCGACGACGAACTACGTGAACGCCCAGATCGCGCTGGCCGTCGGTGAAGCGGCGGCTCTGCCCGTCGTGTACGAGGTCCGCGGCTTCCTCGAGCAGACCTGGATCTCGCAGATGGGCGAGGGCGCCGAGTCGTCGGAGCGCTACACCGCCGTGCGGGCGATCGAAACGGCATGCATGCGCCGAGCGACCGGCATCGTCACCCTGTCCGAGACGATGCGCGCCGACATCGTCGAGCGCGGCGGCATCGACCCCGAGCGCGTGGCGGTCATCCCGAACGGCGTGGATGTGGACCGGTTCGTGCCAGGTCGCCGTGACGAGGCCCTGGCCGCCCGACTGGGCATCGCCGCCACGGACACCGTCGTCGGCTACATCTCGAGCTTCGTCCGATACGAGGGCATCGGCTGCCTGATCGAGGCCGCCGCCCGGTTGCGCCAGCGTGGACGCAACGTCGTTCTCCTGCTGGTCGGCGACGGCGCCGCCAGATCGGAACTCGAGGCGATCGCCGCCCGGACCGGCCTGGATCGCGACGGTGGCGTCATCTTCACGGGACGCGTCCCGCACGTCGAGGTCGAGCGCTACTACCGGACCATCGACATCTTCGTCGTGCCCCGCACGAACGATCGCGTTTCGCGCCTGGTGACCCCGCTCAAGCCCTTCGAGGCAATGGCCATGGCCAAGGCGCTGGTGGTCAGCGCCGTGCCGGCCCTGCTGGAGATCGTGCGCGAGGACGAGACCGGGCGCTCCTTCCCGGCCGAGGATCCGGCGGCCCTCGCCGACGCGATCGAGGCCCTGGTGGACGATCCCGCGGCCCGCCGGCGGATGGGCGAGGCCGCCCGCGCCTGGGTCAGCGATCACCGGACCTGGGCACACAACGGGCAACGCTACCTGGAGCTGTATCAGCGACTCGGCGTCGTCTGAGCGACGACCAGGGGACGCCCGTTCCGGATGTGTCGATCGATGCGGGCCACGTAACGCACGGACTCCCGTTCCCAGGACGAGGCCTCGACGATCTCCCTCGCCCGCTCGACGCCAGCCGAACGCAGGTCGGCGTCGTCGATCAGACGACCCAACGCCGCCGCCATGCCGACATGATCGCCCGAGGCGTATGTCTGGACAGCACCGTCGGGAAAGGTTCGTTCGAGCATCGGCAGGCGCGTGGCGACGACCGGCTTGCCCATCGCCGCGTATTCGTAGACCTTCGTCGACAGCGTCAATCCGGTGTAGGCGTCGAGCCGAGTCGGGGCCAGGCCGACGTCGGCCATCGCAACGGCAGTCGGGATCGCTTCAAGCGGGACCCGTCCGTGGAAGACGACCCGCTCGGCGATGCCGAGGTGTGTGGCGAGCCTGCGCAGGAGCGGCTCCGAATCACCGCGCCCGAAGACGTCGAGACGGACGTCCAGATCGGGGCGACCGGCCGCGAGGTGAGCGACGGCTCGGAGGGCGACGTCCAGCTCGTAGGTCGGTGTCAGTCCGCCGGTGTAGATGAGGCGAACGACGCCATCGACGGCGAACGGACGATGCGGGTGGCGACCGGGGTCGAAGAGATCCAGGACCGGGCTGTTGATCACGACCGAGACCTTGTCGGCCGGGACCCCAAGCCGTACCAGCCGGTCGCGCATCGCGTCGTTGACCGTGATCGTGTGGCTCGAGAAGGCGATGGACAAGCGCTCCTGGACGAGCAGTAGCCAGCGCAGCCGGGGGTTGGCGGCGCGCGGGAACCGGCTCTGGAAGAATTCCGGCATCGCCTCGTGCAGGTCCAGGAGCAGGGGCACACCGGCGAGGCGCAGGGGCAAGGCCGCGAACGCCAGGAAGTCCGGCAGCGAGTGAACCTGGAGCAGCCCGAATCGCGTCCGACGATGCAGCCTCGCGGCCAGCCAGGCGGCCCGAACGCCGAAGCTCAGGTACTCACGCAGATACGTCAGCAAGCCGGCCCCCTGGTGGCGCTGGACATCGAGGCGACGAACGACGACGCCCGCCAGCTCTCCGCGCTCCGGCTCGCCAGGCCGGCGCAAGCCGATGACGATCACCACTCGCCCGGCGGCGACGAGCGACTCCGCCTCGCGCCGGACCCGGGGGTCTTCGTCGTAGTAGCTGTGGACGATCATGAGGACGGGCCGCCGCGACCGCGCGGGCCCGGACTCCGTCACGTTCGCGTGGACCAGCCCGCACCGAGACGCAGCACCTGGCGCGCCCGGGTCACCCGATGGCTCGAGCTGTCCACGGTGTCGACGATGAGCGGCGCACGCGCGTAGACCTCGTCCCAGTCGATGGCGGTGTGCGGCGTGACCACGACCACGACCTCGGCCCAGGCAAGCAGCGGATCAAGGTCGCTGCCCAGCCGCTCGGCGTCCGCCGCGTCGCGGAACGAGGCAACGTGTGGGTCGTGGAACCGGACCTCGGCGCCGCGGGCCGCGAGGCCGGCGATGACCGGGGCCGCAGGCGAGTTGCGGGCGTCGCGAACGTTCGGCTTGAACGCGACCCCGATCACGCCGACCCGCGCACCCTTGAGCGCCCGGCCACGGTCGTTGAGGGCCTCAGCCGTCAGGTCCACCACGTGACGCGGCATGGATCCGTTGATCTCGCCGGCCAGTTCGATGAACCGGTCCACGAAGTCGAATTCCCGCGCGCGCCACGAAAGATAGTGCGGATCGACCGGGATGCAGTGTCCGCCGACGCCGGGGCCGGGCGTGAAGCGCAAGAACCCGAACGGCTTGGTGGCGGCGGCATCGACCACCTCCCAGACGTCGAGGCCCATCCGCTCGCACATCAGCGCGAGCTGGTTGATGAACGCGATGTTCACCGTCCGGAAGGCGTTCTCGATGAGCTTGGTGAGCTCTGCCGCGTCGGGCGAGGACAGCTCCACGACGACGTCGTTGACGTGCCGCAAGACCGCTGCGGCGCGCCTGGTCCCGGCCACCGTGATCGCCCCGACGAGGCGCGGCACGCTCCGGCTGGCACTGGCCGGATCCCCCGGATTGACGCGCTCCGGGGCATAGGCCAGGTCGAAATCGCGACCCGCGACGAGGCCGCTCTCCTCGAGCACGGCTCGGAAGGGGCCGTTGGTCGTACCTGGAAAGGTCGATGACTGAAGGATGATGAGCTGGCCCGGACGGATCGCGGAGCGGATCGATCTGGCGGCGGCGAGGACCGGTCCGAGATCCGGGTCCTTGGCGCGATTGATCGGGGTCGGGACGCACACCACGATCACGTCGGCATCCGCCAGGCGCGAGTCCGAGGAGGACGCGACGCGCAGACCGGACGAGATCGCGTCCGCCAGGCGCTCATCGGGGATGTCGTCGATCGGCGATCTTCCGGCGTTCAGCTCCGCGACGCGCCCTTCGCGAACGTCGATCCCTTCGACCTCGAGTCCGGCCTCGACGAAGGCGATGGCCAGCGGTAGCCCGACGTAGCCGAGGCCGATCACCGCGATGTGGCGATCGGCGAGGACGGGCCGTGCGGCCGTGATCGGGCGAGGTCTCCAGGTCGAGGCGGCGCCGACGACCGGATCCCGTAAGGTCGTCATGATCAGGCGGGCTGACCGCCGCGGTCCGTACCATCGACGGCGAAGGGGTGCATCTCGCCGTCGTCCCCGTCGCCGAGGCTGACCGCGGCCGTGACGAAGAGGCCCGCGAAGATGGCCATGGCGGCGGCGATCGCCGCGAACACGGGAACGAGGGACATCATCCACTCCAGTACTGACTCGGCCGGCTGACCTCGCCAGCGTCGAGTCGAACGGTTAAGGCCCGATGAACAGCCGGTCAACGTGCCGGGCAGGCAGCGGTGTACCCTCGGCACTCGCAAACCAGCCGCTGGAGGCCGCCAGGTGCAGTTCGGGTTCACGCTCAAGCCCGCCCACACGATCGAGCGCACGCTCGTCCTCACCCGCCAGGCGGAAGCCGCCGGCTTCGACTACGGCTGGCTGTTCGACAGCCACGTCCTGTGGCGCGATCCCTATCCCCTGCTGACCCTGATGGCCGGCGTCACGAAGCGGATGCGCCTGGGCACGTGCGTCACCAACCCGGGTACCCGCGAGCCGAGCGTGACCGCGTCGTCCCTGGCCACCCTGGACGAACTGTCCGGCGGCCGGATGGACCTCGGCATCGGTCGCGGCGATTCCGCCCGGCGGGTGTTGGGCAAGCCGCCGATCACCCTGGCCCACACAGAAGAGGCGATCCGCGTGATCCGGTCGCTCGTGGCCGGCGAAACGATCGACTACGAGGGCACGGAGCTGCACTTCCCGTGGACGAAGGGCTGGCACCTGCCGGTGTGGGTCGCGGGCTACGGGCCGATGGCGCTCAAGATGACCGGCCGGGTGGCCGACGGGATCATCCTCCAGCTGGCCGATCCAGACCTCATCCGCTGGTTCGTCGGCCAGGTCCGCGACGCCGCCCGCGACGCCGGCCGGGACCCTGCTGCGATCAAGGTCCAGGCCGCGGCCCCGGCCCATATCGGTCCGCGCGATCTGGGTCGCGAGCGGACCCGCTGGTTCCCGGCACTCGTCTCCAACCACGTCGTGGACCTCGTCAACAAGTACCCGCGAGAACAGCTCCCGGAGTCGCTGACGGGCTACGTCGGTCAGCGCGAGGGCTACGACTACCGCCACCACGCCGAGGTGGGCTCGTCCAACGCCGCCTTCGTGGGCGACGAGGTGACCGACCGGTTCTGCATCCTGGGCGAACCCGCCGAGCACCTGGCCAAGCTGCGCGAGCTGGCCGATGCCGGGGTGGACCAGTTCAACCTGTACCTGATGAACGGCGACGAAGAGGTCCAGCTCGAGGCGTATGGCCGGGAGGTCATCCCGGCGATGCGTGACACCGTCGCGAGCGCGGCAGGCTAGGAGGAAGAGATTGCGCACGCTGATCACCAATGGGACGATCGTCAACGCGGACGGTTCGACGACGGCCGACGTGCTCATCGACGGCGAGACGATCGCCGTCATCGGGACCGATCTCGCCCGGGCCGGCATGACCGCCGACGAGACGATCGATGCGACCGGCCGCTACGTCATCCCGGGCGCGATCGACGTCCACACCCACATGGAGTTGCCCTTCGGCGGGACCTTCGCCAAGGACACGTTCGAGACGGGGACTCGCGCGGCGGCCTTCGGTGGCACGACGACCATCGTCGACTTCGCGGTCCAGAGCAAGGGCCAGAGCCTGCGCCAGGGCCTGGACGCCTGGCACGCCAAGGCGGAGGGCAACGCCGTGGCGGACTATGGCTTCCACATGATCATGAGCGACGTCAACGACGCGACGCTGGCCGAGATGGACGGCCTGGTCGCCGAGGGTGTACCGGACTTCAAGCTGTTCACGGCGTACCCAGGCGTCTTTTACAGCGACGACGGGGCGATCTTCCGGGCGATGCAGCGGACCACGCGGAACGGCGGCCTGATCATGATCCACGCCGAGAACGGGATGGCCATCGATGTCGTGGCCGAGCAGACCGTGG
>JACCVB010000295.1 GCA_013698385.1 Chloroflexota bacterium | reverse complement strand
GTCGTGGCCGCCTCACTCGGCGGATCCAGCTTTCCCAGCGGCCATGTGCTGACCTACATGGGCGTGTACGGGTTCCTCGCCTACCTCGCGCACACGCTGATCCGGCCGGTGGCGTTTCGGCGAGCGGTCGTGGCGGGAGTGCTGGGCTTGGTCGCGGCAGTCGGCCCGAGCCGGATCCACCAGGGCCATCACTGGCCCACGGATGTCACGGCCTCGTATCTGCTGGGCTCGGCGTACCTCGCGGGCCTGACCACCTTGTATCGAAGGGTCAAGGCGCGCCGGGCCGGAGTCCGGGAGTGACGACGGAGCCCGGCGACTCCGCAGGGCCCCGAGCGCGGCGCATCCGCGTGCTTTGGAACGCCAACGCCGGGAGCAAGGGCGGCATCCCGACCAATTCGGCCTCGGCACAGCTACTGCGCGACCTCATGCGCGACCACGGCCTCGGGGATGAGCTCGTTCCGACCTCGTCGGAGGACAACGCCCGCACAGCGGTCCAGGACGCGATCCGGGGCGGTTACGACGTCGTCGTCGCGGCCGGCGGCGACGGCTCCGCGGGCCTGATCGCCGACGAGCTCATCGGCACGGAGGTCGCCCTCGGGATCCTGCCGCTTGGGAGTGTCATGAACGTGGCGCGCTCGCTGGGCGTGCCACGCGACCTTGCGGGCGCCGCCGATGTGCTCGCCGGGGGCGTCGTCCGGACGGTCGATGTCGGCCTGGTCGGCGAGCGGCATTTCTACGAGGCGGGCTCGGTCGGCATGAACGCCGCGATCTTTCGCGAGGCGCAGCGGTTCGATGCGCGTGACTGGGGATCCATCCTTCGGACCGTCTGGGTCGCCCTTCGGTATCGACCGGCACGGATGGAACTCAGGCTCGACGAAGGGGTGGTCCGGACCCGCGCGCTGATGGTCACGATCTCCAACGGGCCATACACGGGCGTCGCGATGATGGTCGCGCCCGATGCCCGGCTCGACGACGGCCTGTTCGACGTGACGGTCTTCCGTGGCTTCTCCAAGTGGGAGCCGATCCGCCATCTCGTCGGGATCGCGTTCGCGCGGCGGCGTTACTCGCCGCATGTCTCGGCCTATCGATCGAGCCGCGTGCGCGCCACGAGCGCCCACCCGCTCCCCTGCCGGGCCGATTCGCACGACCTCGGCACGACCCCGGTCGAATTCGTGGTGCAGCCGCGGGCACTTCGCGTGGTCGTGCCCGCGCCCCGCGCACCGACCGAAGTCAGCTGATCAGGTAGGCCACCGCGACCGTGACGACCACCTCGCTCGTCCCGACCTGGACCGGCGTGGCCGTGTCCTGGGCCATCGCCGCGCCACGCAGCGCGCCGTAGTCGATGGGGTACGGGGTGGGCGCCGCGGTCTCGGTCACCGAGGCGACGCCGACGATGGCGACCCCGGCGGCAGCCGCCAGCGCATCGCCCTTGGCCTTGGCCGCGGCCATCGCCTGGGTCCGGGCCTGCTGCTGGGCCGCAGCCGGATCGTCGACGCGGAACGAGACGCCGTCGAGGGTCGTGGCCCCCGCGGCCAGCCCGTCGTCGACCGCATCACCGATCTTGTCCAGGTCGCGAACCGTCACGGAGACTGCATTCGCCAGCGTGTAGCCGGTGATCCGGGGCGGCTTGGAGTCGTTCGTGTACGCATAGTTCGGCTGGAGTGTGAGCGTCGTGGTCTGGAGGTCCCTGTCCGCGATGCCGAGCTTCTTGAGCGCCTCGAGGACGCGGGTCATGCGCTCTGCGGCATCCGCACGAGCGGCCTTGACGGTCGGCTTGCTGACGGCGACGCCAAGGCGCAGGTCCGCCACATCCGGGCGGATGACGACCCGGCCGACGCCGTTGACCGTGATCAGGTGCTCGGGTGTCACCGGTGGCTCGACCGCGAGCGCCGGGCGGGGCGCGAAGGCAGGGCTTGCGATCGCCGCGACGACGAGGCCGGACGCAAGGCCCGCGGCGAGCCATCTGGCGCGGGGCCCGGGGAGGCGGAGGGTGACGATGATCGATCGCATGGGTAGCTCCAGGGTCGAGCGGTCCAGGTGACCGCGCTGGCCCCGAGACGCCGACCCAACCGTCGCAGTTTCGCGTCCCTCACGGTCGGGCGTCGGGATCCGGCAGAAG
>JACCVB010000280.1 GCA_013698385.1 Chloroflexota bacterium | reverse complement strand
CCGCCGCCCGTGCCGCCCAGGGTGTACGCCGGCCGGACGATCGCGGGCAGCCCGATCTCGCGCAGCGCGGCCTCCACGCCCTCGTCGTCCTCGACGATCCAACTCGGGGCGTACGGCTGGCCGATTCGCTCGAGCAGGTCGCGGAAGGCCTCGCGATCCTCGGCCATCCGGATCGCCTCGAGCGGCGTGCCGAGCAGGCGGATCGCGTGGCGCTCGAAGACCCCGGCGTCGGCCATGGCGATGGCGAGGTTGAGGGCGGTCTGGCCGCCGAGGCCCGCCAGGAGGCCTTCTGGGCGTTCCCGGGCGATGACGGCTTCGACCGCCTGGACGGTGAGTGGCTCGAGGTAGATGACGTCGGCGACCGAGGGGTCGGTCATGATCGTGGCCGGGTTCGAGTTGACCAGGATCGTCCGGACGCCCTCCGCCCGCAGGGCCCGGCAGGCCTGCGTGCCGGCGTAGTCGAATTCAGCGGCCTGGCCGATCACGACCGGGCCGCTGCCAAGGATCAGGACCGAGGCCGGCTTCGGCCCGGGCGCACTCACGCCGCCACGCGGAACGCCTGCTTCACGCCGCGCCGGCGCGGACGACGGCCGCGATGAACCGGTCGAACACGGCCAGCGCGTCGAGCGGGCCGGGCGCGCCTTCCGGGTGGTACTGCACGGTCTCGATCGGCTTCTCGCGGTGGCGCAGCCCCTCGACGGAACGGTCGTTGAGGTTGACCTGGCTGACCCGGAAGCCAGACGCGGCCGGCAGCGAGTCGCCCACGACCTGGACTTCGTGGTTCTGTGCCGTCACCTGGACGAGCCCGAGATCCACGTCCTGGACGGGGTGGTTCGCGCCGTGATGCCCGAACCGCAGCCGCCGCGTGTCGGCGCCGGCCGCGCGCCCGACGATCTGGTGCCCGAGACAGATCCCGAGGAGCGGCCGCCCGTCGTCGATCACGGTCCGGGCGAGGTCGACCTGCCCCTCCAACCGCGCGGGATCCCCAGGACCCGGCGACAGGATCACGCCGTCCACGTCGGCCGCGAGCACTTCGCCAGCCGAGACCGTGTGCGGGAAGACCCGGACTCGCGCGCCTCGATGGCGCATCGCCGCCACGATGTTCGACTTCAGGCCCAGGTCCACGATGCCCACCAGCGGACCGCCCTCGTCTGTGGCACCGAACTCGGTCACGGCGGGCGGCGAGACCTGCGACACGAAATCCTGGTCCTCCCAGCGCGCCACGGCCCGGGCTGCCGCGAGGGCGGTTTTGCGATCCACCTCGCCGGGCGCCGTCACGACCCCGCGCAGGCAACCGTTGGCGCGCAGGTGTCGCGCGAGGGCTCGCGTATCCACCCCGGCGATGGCCGGGATCCCGTCATCGCGCAGGAGCGCCGCGAGCTGGCGGGCGTCGTCGAGCACCGCGGCCGTCGCGTTGGCCACGACCAGGGCCCGCAGCCAGGGTTGACGCGACTGGTCGTCCGCCACGAGGCGACCGTAGTTGCCGATGAGCGGGTAGGTCATGACCACGACCTGGCCCGCGTACGACGGATCGGTACAGACCTCCTGGTAGCCGGTCTGGCTGGTGTTGACGACGAGGTCGCCGCCGGCCGCGACCGGGGCCCCGAACGCCACACCCGGAAAGATCGTCCCGTCCTCGAGCGCCAGCAACGCCGGGCCCAGGTCCCCGATCCGCGGATCGACGACAGCGGACGCCCGCGGCGACGGTGGGACGATCACGCGACGGCAGGCACAAAAGACCCACCCGCCGCAGGGGCGTGGTGGGCGAGGGCATGCGCAGACATCGAACCTCCTCCGCCGGCCTCACGGGACCGGTACGCCAGCCTCACAGGACCGGCCATGAAAGGACGCCCGAAGCGTAGCACCTCAGCGGGCCGGGGCGCCTCGCCGCGCGAACGTCTCCAGGAGCATGGCCACGAACTTCGGTTCATCCGCGTCGAGGGCGATGTGGACGTTCGGGTCGCGCCCGCTGCGCCGGTTCGTATCGACGACCGTCTCGCCCACGGTGAGTTCGCCGTGTGTCTCGACGTCGACGTGCAGGTAGCGCGTCGTGATCACCGTTCGATCCACGATCGCGGCGACGGCCAGCGCGTCGTGGACGGGCGCCGCGTGCGGACGCGCCATCGGCTGGGTCGTGTCGTAACCCTGGATCCGGCGCTCCGTGAATCGGGCGGCGGCCTCCCCGGCGGGCGTACCGAGCGCCCGCAATCGGGCGCAGTCGTCGAGCGAGACGAGCGCCTTGTGGGTGGCGTCGAGTGGCACCAGGGTGATCTTGCGCACGCCACTGTTGAGGACGACCCGCGCAGCCTCCGGATCGGCCCAGATGTTGAATTCGGCTCGCGGCGTGACGTTTCCGTAGCGATTGGCCCCGCCCATGATGATGAGCTCCGGGA
>JACCVB010000276.1 GCA_013698385.1 Chloroflexota bacterium | reverse complement strand
GTCGTGGCTGAACGCATTGCCGAGGCTGAGCATCGGTCGGCGGTGGCGGACCTCGCTGAACGTGCCGGCGGGCGAGCCGCCCACTTGCTGGGTCGGTGAGTCGGGCGTGATCAGCTGCGGATGGGCGCTCTCCAGGGCGACGAGCTCGCGAAAGAGCGCGTCGTACTCGGCGTCGGTCAGCTCCGGCGCATCGTCGTCGTAGTACTGGCGGTTGGCGGTCGAGACCCGCTCTGCCAGCCCCGCATGCCGAGCCGCGGCGGCCTGGACATCAAGCGCGGTAGCCTCGGCGACCAGCGCCGGGTCCGCCGGGGGCAGTCCGAGGCTCATGCATGCGAGGGTACCGAAGATGCGGTGTTCGCGACCCGATCCGGCCGAGGATCAGGCGGCCAGCTGCCGGTCGTCGTCGCCATCGGCCAGATCCACGATCGTCAGCCGCAGGTGCGGGCCGGGATCCCTCAGGTTCCGATCACGGATCCATCGACGAGGTGTCGACTCGTGATCGAATCCACCGTCGGGGTGCCGAGCAGGGCCATCGCGATCGTGAATTCCTCGGCGAGGATGGCCAGCACACGCTCCACGCCGGGCTGTCCGGCCGCGGCCAGAGCCCACAGGATGGGCCGGCCGACGAGCACCCCGCGGGCACCGAGTGCCAGGGCGATCGCGATGTCGAGCCCGCGTCGGACGCCCCCGTCGACCCACACTTCCGTCCGCCCGTCCACCGCAGCCGCCACTTCGGCGAGGACGTCGATCGGCGCGGGGGTCCGGTCGAGCTGGCGCGCGCCGTGGTTGCTGACCACGATCGCGTCGACGCCGTGCTCGACCGCGAGGCGGGCGTCCTCCGCGGTCAGGATGCCCTTGAGCACGAGCGGCAGGGAGGTCCAGCTTCGGACGGTCGCCAGGTCGTCCCAGGTCAGGCCGGCCAGGCGCTGCTCATCCAGCCGCTCGTATCCGTCGCGGCCGTGGTCGGCGTGGGTGGGCCCGGTCGTCTCGGGGAAGTTCCCGAGCGGCACGTCCAGGTCGAACCCGCTCCGACGATCGCGGTCGCGGTAGCCGAGTCGCGGCAGGTCCACTGTCAGGATGATCGCCCCGTAGCCGGCCGAATGGGCGCGCTGGACCAGGGCCCGGGTACGGCCGGGATCGGCCTGGGTGTAGAGCTGGAACCAGCGGTCGTGGCCCGCGGCGGCTGCCGCGACCTCCTCCAGGGAGCGGGTGGACATGGTCGAGGTGATGAAGGGCACGCCGACGGCCGCTGCGGCGCGCACCGTGGCGAGCTCCGCATCCGCGTGCGCAAGACCGTGCGCGGCCATCGGCGCGATCGCGAGGGGTAGCGCGGCCGATGCCCCGAGGAGCGTCGTGGACGGATCCACGCCGCTGACGTCGACGAGGACCCGCGGACGGAACCGGCGACGACGCCAGGCCGCGTCGTTTTCGAGCAGGCTGATCTCGTCCCAGGCTCCGCCGGCCACGTAGTCGAAAGCCTCGGCCGCCATGACGCCTCGCGCCAGCGGCTCGAAGTCCGCCAGCGCGACGATGGACGCCAGTCGAGAGTCGGTGAGCGGGCCGGCGTTCACCCGATGATCTCGAGGTTGGCCAGGCTGGCCAGCATCGTCTTGCGACCGACGCCTGCGTTCCGGAAGGCGACGGTGATCTCCTCGTCGCTCCGGGTCAGCTTCGAGGTCACGACGATACCGTCGCCCCAACGGCCGTGGCGAACGCGATCGCCGTCACGGAACTGGCGCTCGCCGGGGATGATCGGTCGGGCGGGGCGGGCCGGTCGGTCCGTGGTCGGCGGACCGGGTTCCCGCGCCAGGGTCCCCGACGGCGCGCCGGCTTCGAACGCCTCACGTTTCGCGGCGAGGTCGCGGCTCGGGCGGAATGGCTCACCGGGCGCGGGGGCGCCGGGACGGCCGCTCCCCTGGCGATAGGCTCCACCCCCTGCCCCGCCGCCGACCCCGCCACGGACCGGGGTGCCGAACCGGGACGTCCGCCGCTGGCCGAACACGAGGTCGAGGTCGAGTTCCCGCTCCGACTCATCCAGGCCGCCCAGGCGCGGGCCGACCATCAGCTCGGCCGGGATCTCCAGGAGGAACCTGGACGGGACGGCAGCCTGGCCCATCCCCCAGGTCGCCCGGCGCCACGCATGGGACAGGAACAGCCGGCGCTTGGCCCTCGTGATGCCGACGTACGCGAGCCGACGTTCCTCCTCCAGCTGGCGCTCGTCGTCCAGCGCCCGGCTGTGCGGGAAGAGCCCCTCCTCAAGACCCGCGATGAAGACGACGGGGAATTCGAGGCCCTTCGCCGCGTGGAGCGTGATGAGCGTCACGGCATCGGCGTCGCCCTCGTACGAATCCTGGTCGGCGACCAGCGCCGTCTCTTCCAGGAGCCGGTCCAGCGCGTCGTCCGGGGCCAGGTCGTCGTAGCGAGTCGTGACCGAGCGCAGCTCCAGGAGGTTGGCCCAGCGCTCCTCGCCGTCCTCGGAGCCGTCCGCCAGCATCGCCCGATAGCCCGAGGTCTCCAGGACGTCGTCGAGCAGTTCAGGCAGCGGCAGCACGCCGACCCGGGCCCGCATGCGGCGGACGAGCGCGGCGAAGTCGGCCAGGGCACCGCGCGTTCGCGGCACGAGGCCCACGATGTCGCCTTGAGCGGCGCGTTCGAGGGCGCTCCAGAAGGTCGATGGTTCGCCGGTCGCCGGGTCGATCGCGGCGGCCGTCGCGCGGAGCGCCTCGATCGTCCTGTCGCCGATCGAGCGCGCGGGCACGTTGATGATCCGCTCGAAGCTGACGCTGTCCGCGTCCGAGCGCAGGATGCGCAGATAGGCGAGGGCATCCTTGACCTCGCGCCGGGCGTAGAAGCGCGTGCCGCCGATCAGCTGGTAGTGGATCCCGTAGCGCAGGAACGATTCCTCGATCGCGCGGGATTGGGCGTTCATCCGGTACATCACCGCGACGTCGTGTGCCCGGAACCGGTCGTCCGATCCCTCGTCGTCGGCACGCCTGGTCAGGACCGTCCCGCGGCCTCCCGACAGGCCTTCGACCTGGCGGGCGATCCACTCGGCTTCCTCTTCCTCGTTGTAGGCCTCGAAGCGCTGGATCCTGGCACCGCCGGCCTGCTCGGTCCAGAGCTTCTTGTCCTTGCGCGCGGTGTTGTGGGAGACCACCGCGTGAGCGGCATCGAGGATGAGCTGGGTCGAGCGGTAGTTGCGCTCCAGCTTGACCACGGCGGCGCCCGGCCAGTCGCGCTCGAAGTCGAGGATGTTGCGCAGGTCCGCGCCGCGCCACGAGTAGATCGACTGGTCGTCGTCGCCTACGACGGCGAGATTCCCGTATCTGCCGGCGAGGGCCTTGACCCACAGGTACTGCGCTCGGTTCGTGTCCTGGTACTCGTCGACGTGGAGGTAGCGCCAGCGCTCCTGGTACTTGGCGAGGACGTCGGGCGCTTCCTGGAACAGGCGGACGGCTTCAAGCAGGATGTCGTCGAAGTCGAGCGCCTGGGACGCCCGGAGACGTTCCTGGTAGCGGGTCGCGAGCCTCGCGATCGTCCGTTCGCGGTGGTTCGAGGCGTGCTCGGCGAGGAACGTCGGGTCCAGCATCTCGTTCTTGGCGCGCGAGATGGCGCCGAGCACGGCGCTCGGACGGAACTCGCCGGTCAGCGGCAGGTCCTGCTCGCGCAGGATCTGCTTCATCAACGCCTGCTGGTCATCCGTGTCGTAGATGACGAAGCGTCGAGACACGCCGATCGCTTCCCCGTCCTGGCGCAGGACCCGCGCGTTGAGCGCGTGGAACGTGCCGGCTCCGACGTCTCGGCCGCCTTCGCCGACCAGGCTGATGATCCTGTCGCGCAGTTCCGATGCCGCCTTGTTCGTGAAGGTCACGGCCAGGATCCGCCAGGGCGCGACACCTTTGACTCCGACGAGGTACGCGATCCGGTGGGCGAGCACCCTCGTCTTGCCCGAACCCGCGCCGGCCAGGATCAGGAGCGGGCCGTCCGTGGTCGTGACGGCACGGGCCTGTTCCGGGTTGAGGGCCTTGACGATCTCCTCGGCGCGGTGCTGGCGACGGACCGCGATGGCCACCGGGTCCGGGGCGGCGGGCTGGGGGCCAGCGGGATCGGCCGGGGTCGTGGCTGCCGAGGTCGCGGACGCTTCGCGGAGCCAATCCGGCTCCTCGGGCAGTGGCGCGGTAGCCGTCTCTGCGAGGTCCGAGAACACGGTTCCGGTGCCGATCGGAGCGGCCTCCGAGGCGCCCTTGCGCGGCCGGCGGCGGGAGGTTGGGGTCACTCCCCCATTCTAGGCGGCCGGACTTACCCGAGCCTTACGAGGTCGGCTGGACCTGGTCGGCGGGTGGGGCCGCGATCGTCACCGGCACATCCCACTTGGAAAGCGTGAGGTCGGCCGTGATCTCGCCCGAGTCGCCCAGGTCGGCGAAGGCGGTCAGGCCGGAGAGTCGGGTCGTCTGGCGATCCACGAGGAAGGTCAGCTCGGCCGTGGCAGACGATATGTCCGGTATGGGCACGGGCACGCTGGATGGAAGGGTCGCCCCGCCCAGGAGTCGCCCCAGCTGCTCCGCACCGATCTTCAGGGTCACGCTGTAGCAGGTCGTCCCGCCGCACGGCGCGTCCGCGTTCTTGGTGGGCTCCACGCCTGGTTCCTTGAGGAAGGCGATCACGCCTTCCAGGATCCCGGCCGAAGCACGACCGGAAGGTTCCGGCACCCCAGGCGAGGCATCCGGCGCGCCCGATGCCGGTTGCGCGCGATACAGCGGTCCGGTGAGTGACGTCTTCAGGTACGATACCCCATCGACCACGATCGCCTCTCCGCGCACCCCGAGGAGGCCCGGCGCGGAGAACGTCGCCCGCGTGGCACCCCGTGCAAGGTCGGCATCGATCGCCGCCGTCGTATCGGTCAACTTGATCGGCGTCGAGGCGCTGCCCGTCCCGGTCAGGTCGATCGCCAGCGCACCGTCCGCCGCCAGGTCGATGTGAACGCTCGTCGCGCTGGCAGCCTGGGTCGCCGCCGCCGCCAGGATCTCCCGCGGATCGACGAGTGCCGGGGCACTCGGAAGCGTCCCGCCGCACGCCAGGACAACGATGGCGGTCATGGTGAGCAGGACGGGACGAGCCAGGTCGGAGCACCGGCGATACGGATGACTTGGCATGTGAGGATCCCCACGAGGAACGGGCGTCGGGTCGACGCCTTGACCCAGACTCCGTTGGATCGACCCGGGTGTCAAACGCCGGCCATCCGGCCGAGGATCGACCTACGCCGGCCCGCCGGAATCACGAGGCCCCCGACGCCTAAGCGCCGGGGGCCATCGATCGTGGTCGCGATCCGGGTCTGGACTAGAAGTCCCGTTCCTCACGCACGTTCGGTAGCAATGTTGTAGCATTTGGCGGACAAAGGCGGACGCCCCGGCCGTTTGCAAGCCGGAGCGTCCTGACGCCGCAGTCCTGTACAGGAGGACCCGCGCTCATGGCATCCTATCCCCGTCGGCGATCGTACGGCTCCGGCTCCGTCTACCGCGCGGCCGATGGTCGCTGGCGCGGCGCAGCCGTCACGATCGACCCGGCCACCGGCAAGCGCACCCGCAGGACCGTTTCCGGACCGACCGCGGCTGACACCCGGCGCAAGCTCGACGCACTCCGCGCTGCCGGAATCCCGTCGACCACTATGCGCACCGCCGACTGGCTGGCGGCCTGGCTGCCGACGACGCGGCTCCGCGTCGCCCCATCGACGTTCCGCGGCTATGAGACCGTCACCCGCGCGATCTCCGACCGGATCGGCGATGTACCGCTCGGCAAGCTCATCCCGTCCGACGTGGAACGGATGACCGCCGCCATGGTCGCGGACGGGCGGACGGCTCGGACGGCCGGCATGGCTCGCAAAGTGTTACGGCTCGCGCTCCGGCAGGCGATCCGGGACGAGCTCGTGGTCCGCAATGTCGCCGCCGAGGCACGGCCGCCCAAGGTCGCCCGGTTCGACGCCCAGACGCTCACGGCTGCGGAGGCCCAACGCCTGATCGCCGCGAGCGCGGAGGACGAGCTGGGGCCGTTGTGGGCCGTCCTGCTCGCCACCGGCCTACGGCAGGGCGAGGCGCTCGGGCTGGCGTGGGCGGATGTCGACTTCACCGCCGGCACACTGACCGTCCGTCACGCACTCGCCCGCGGCTGGGATGGGAAGCCGACACTCGGGCCGCCGAAGTCCGAACGGAGCCGCCGCACGATCGCCCTACCCGGAGCGGCGCGGATCGCCCTGGAGCGACAACGCATCCGACAGGGCGCCGCGCGCAACGCGGCTGGCACCGCCTGGCAGGACCGGGACGGGCTCGTGTTCACGGACGCCGTAGGGCGGCCGCTCGTGGGCCGCTACATCACCCCTGCCCTGCGCACCGCTTTGAAGCGGGCCGCGCTGCCGGCGATCCGTTGTCACGACCTCAGACACACTGCGGCGACGCTACAGCTCGCGGGTGGCGTCCCGCTGGCGGTGATCTCCCGGACGCTCGGCCATTCGACGATCGCGGTCACGGCCGATATCTACGCGGCCGTGACGCCGGATCTTCGGCGCGAGGCCGCCGACGCGATGGATCGCGCGCTGGGATCGGAGTCGTGAAACGGCCCGCCATCTACTTTCGCCCTGCCCCGCAGACACAGGAACCGACGGCAGATCGGGCAGGCGTGGCGTGGGCCGTCCTGGTCATTCCTCACGGCGAGGTCAAGGATTGGCTGCGCATCGAGTGTCAGGCGGGCTCTGACTTTGGTGGCGGGCCACGCGTCCATGTACGGGTCGAGGGCGGCCCGGAGTGGGAAGCGGGGATCGCGTGGGCGGGCCTCCGCTGGAGCCCAGGCGATGGGCCACCGGACCTCACTCTTGAATGGCCCGGCCCGTCGACTTACGGAACGGGCACGTATGCCCTGGTCAGCGACGCGCTTCGGCTTGCGACTGACCGCGACGCGCAATGGTCCGTCCGTGCTTTCTGGGACGCCCTGCCGTCCGCCGGTCGCCCGAATAGAGAAACGGAACGGATCGAGGTGATCGTCGCAGCGGCTGCAGAGATGGGTGCCGCGGCGACGGTCGATACCGTCGCACAGAAGCTCGGTAAGGTCGACGCCCTCGGACTGCAGAGGCACGGTTCCTACAACCGCGATGTGGCCGCGGCCGGGGGATGGGCGGAGGTCATGCGCCGAGCGCGGGACTTGTAGGCACTATCCGGGCACCCTCACGGTGGGGGGATGGATGCACCCGCCCCGCCGAGGATCGTTCGACCGCGGACCGCTGTCCGCATCGCGCTCACACCCGAGCAGGCCGAGGCCCTGGAACGGCGCGCCCGGCGCAATGACCGGTTCGCTTGGCTGGAGGCCGGCCGTATCGTCCGCGAGGCACTGGTGCGGGATGGCGACCTACCCGCGGCCGCCGCGGGTGACGCGTGACGAACCGTCTCGCCCTCGCCATCTCCGAGCTGACCGAGGCGCTCCGCGAGGAGCTGCGGGCGGAGGCCGCTCCGACGAACGCGCCTGATCGCTTGCTGTCGATTGACGAGGCCGCCAAAGCGCTCGGGATCGGCCGCTCCGCCCTGTACGGCGAGATGGGCGCCCTGCGCCTTCGGAGTATCAAGGTCGGCCGCCGCCGGCTCGTCCCGAGCGCGGCGATCGCCGAGTACATCAACGAGCGCCTATGACATAGGAAGAGGCGGCCAGGCGCCGCCCGACCGCCCCTATCCGTTCCACCGCCAAGGGTACAGCCCGCGGCAAGCATCAAAGGAAAACAAGAAAATGCAGCTAACGATCAAGGGCGCAGCCGGCGTCGCTCCCGGCAGTTACCAGGCCCGGTTCAGCGGGATCGAAGAGAAGGAGTCGCGCGAGGGCGCGCCATACTTCCGCTGGACGTTCGCGGCCGACGGACCCGAAGGCGTGCGCGACGTGACCGGCGCGTCATCGACCAATACCGGTCCCAAGGCCAAGGCCTACCGGTGGCTCCAGGCGCTGCTCGGCCGTGCGCCGGTGGCCGACGAGTCGCTCGATATCGAGGCGCTCATCGGACGCTTCTGTACGATTGTGGTCGAGGAGAACAGCGCCGGCTTTGCGAACGTCGTAGAGATCCTGCCGCAGGTTCGGATGACGGATGAGTCTGTCGGCATCTACGCGTTCGAAGCGGACGAGACCGACGTCGACGGCCTCCCCTTCTAGTCGTGGATACCCCGAAGCCGCTAAGTCACGCTCTCGCGTACGCCGAACGCGGCTTCGGGGTACTCCCCTTGCACTCGCCGCTCGACGGTGCCTGCTCGTGCCGTCGCGCTGACTGCGACTCGCCGGCCAAGCATCCCCGGACGGCGCACGGACTCACCGATGCGAGCACGGACCTCGCCACGATCCGCAAGTGGTGGTCGCAATGGCCCGCTGCCAACGTCGGGATCGTCCTACCGGATGACCTGCTCGTGGTCGACGTGGACACCGACGCCGTGACGAACGCCCTGGACGGCCGGGAGTTGCCGACCACGGCGACCGCCAAGACGGGACGAGGCTGGCAGTTTCTGTACCGGACCGACCGGCCCGTCGCTCCCCGCGTCGCGGTCCTGGAGCACGTCGACTTCCGTGGCCCCGGATCGTACATCTGCGCCCCGCCGTCGCAGCACATCAACGGCGCCACGTACGTATGGATCGCCGCACCCAAGGACGGGATCGCCGATGCGCCGACATGGGTCTATGAGGTCGCCTCACCCAAGGGCACGACGTCCGAGCCCGGCGCACCGATCCTGACCGGCCAACGCAACGATGAGCTGGCCAGGCTCGCGGGCTCGATGCGCCACCACGGCATGACCGCGGACGAGATCACGACTGCGCTCCTCGGCGTCAATGCCCGCTGCGACCCGCCCCTGTCCGACTCGGAGGTCCGGGCCATCGCGGCGTCGGTCGGACGGTACGCGCCCGGAGAGCGAGGCCCGCGCCTCGTGATAGGCGACAGCGAGGCGACCCCTGGCATCGATGCGGCAGACCTACTCGCCCTCGATATCCCGCCGCTCCGCTGGATCGTGCCGGACCTGCTGCCGGAGGGAACGACCGTGCTGGCATCCCCGCCCAAGGTCGGCAAGTCCTGCCTCGTCTACCAGATCGCGACCGAGGCGTCGGTCGGTGGGACACTGCTCGGCCGACCGGTGACCTCCGGCTCAGCGCTGTACCTGGCGCTGGAGGACGGCAAGCGGCGCGGCCAGGACCGGCTACGGGCCGCCCTGGCTGGCCGGACGATGCCGCGCGGCCGGCTGGAGGTCCGCTGGACAGCGCACAAGATCGGGGCCGGTCTCGAAGATGACCTGGCCCGCTGGCTGGATGCCCACAGCGACGCTGCGCTCGTGGCCATCGATACGCTCGGCAAGGTTCGACCACGGAGCGACGGGCGGCGCAACGCATACGAGGTCGATGTCGAGGACCTCGGCCGATTGCAGTCGCTGTTCCGGGACCGGTCGGTCGCGCTGCTGATCGTCCACCACGCCCGCAAGGAAGCCGGCGACGACTTCCTGGCCAGCGTGTCCGGGACGTACGGGCTGACCGGCTCCGCGGACACCATCATCGTGGTCAAGCGCAAGCGCCTGGAGGCGTTCGGGACGATCGTCGTGACCGGACGGGATGTACCGGACGCCGAGCTGCCGGCGCGGTTCGACGGGCTGACCTGGCAGGCGGCGCCGCAAGTGGTGGCCGAGGCGTCATTCGAGCGAGCCGAGGTCTACCGGACCATCGAAGAGGATGGGCCGATCTTCCCGGCGGCCATCGCGACCAAGGTCGGGCTGGAGCGGACCAGCGTCCAGCACATGGTCGGAGCGATGGTCGCGGCCGGTGCCGTCGCCCGGACAGCGAAGGGGTACATGGTCCCCAACGGACCCGAGTTACGGGGCGTGACTCTCGCGCGCGCGCGTACGTACCCCCAGTCACTCCAGTCACTCTCCCTCTGAGTCTCTCCCCGGTCACTCCAATCACTCAGAGAGTGACGAGAGTGATAGGGGACACGATACACACGCGCGCGCGAGAGACAACGGCGGTCAACCGTCGTTCGCTGACCGGTTCGCGGCACAGCAGGCCGCCGCCTGGGCATCCCTCGAAAAGGACGCGGCGCCGTGACCCGCCCGATCCACGCCGCCAAGCCCGACCTGACCGGCGATCACCGGACCGACGGGCTCCGATGCCGCTGCGACCCGATCGAGCTGGCCGACCTCAACGAGCCCGGTCGCGCTGTCCTGGTCCATCGGCCGATGCCGCCACGGCCGGACGCCGACCCCATTCACGAGCCCGCGGTCCGGAAAGAGCCGGCGCGGCCATCGCCGGCCGCTACCGACCGCGGGCATCATCCCCCCACAACCCGTAGCTGAGACAGGAGAATGAAGTGACTGAGAGAATCGTCCACAGCGTGGCGGAGCCCACGAGCACCGAGTCCCGGAGGCAGCGTGACTCGGCGATGTCCTACCGACCGGACCCGACCCTGGAGAGACTGTTCCGACTCGGGGCAAAAGCTGAGGCCGGCAACGTGGTCGCAGCTACCGAGCTTGGCGCGCTGTCGCCGTCGATGCGAATGAGCTTGGGATATTTCAGCATCAGCCGGTCGGCTGCCATCGCCGAAGGCCTCGCCCATGGCGATGGCGAGCTCACCGACAAGGCGGCCCGGCGATGACCCCGAAGACGGAGGTGCAGACCCTCGAAACAGCATCTGCAGAGCGCGACCGACTCGCGGCCGCGGCCCGCGCCGCCGGGGAGATCGCAGACAAGCTCGCCGCCGAACGGTTCGAGGTTCTGACCGCGAAACGGCAGAGCTGGGCACGGTCTGTGATGGCCGATCAGGCCGCTATCGCGGCCACCCTAACCACGGCTGAGAGGGCTGCTGCCCGCGCATTCGAGGTTGCCGCCGTCGATGGCGACGCCCGCCTCGCTTTCCTGTCGTGGTGCGACAGCCGGAACGAAGTCAATGTGCATCGTGATCGCGTTGGCGCGGCGCGTGCGGCGTTGGGCGAGGTGGAGGCTGATGCGGCCTACGTGTTCAAGGACGTCCCGAGCTACTCAGTCGAGCTGGACCGCGCCCTTGCGAGCGAGGCATCGTCCCGGTGGGCGGATCGCCAGAGCGACTTGCAAGTGGACCTGAACCGACTTGACGTGCTGCCATGAATACCGTCGTCCTGGAAGCCCGCCTGATGGGCCTGGTTCACCGCCCGGGCTGCGCGGGTGATCGGGTCGAGACCTTCGATGCGGCTCGCCCCGGTCCCCTCATCCGCGGCTCCGGCCGTGGTCCCTCGCGGCCCGGCCCCGCCGTGCCGCTGAGAGTCGCGAGATGCATCGACTGCTCCGCCTCGGCGGTCCGGGTGATCGAGCTGCGCGAGCGACTCGAAGCCATCGCCGCCGTGATCGACGCGAAGGAGGCGCAGCTATGACCCCGAAGGCGAAGTCGACCGGGGGGCACCACACGTGGGTTTTTGCACGCTGGAAGACCGCGCCGCATGAATGTGCACGCACGGCCGAAATCGCGACTACCCCTGATGGGTGATCCTCGCCTCTGCGCGGTCTGCGCGGCCCCCCTGCCATCCCTGACGCCACGTGGCCACGCTTCGCCGCGCTGTAGCGATGCCTGCCGCGCTGCCGCGCGTCGCCACCGGCTCGACCTCGCCGCATGGGAGCGGGCCGTCGCCCGCTGGGATGGCTTCGACGCCACCCTGACTGATAGGTGCCGGAGCCGTCTGGAGACGGTCCGCAGCCTGCCTGACTCGTTCTACCTCGATGAGACCGCCGCCTGGGCGCTCCGCAGCGAGGTGCGGCGAGATCCACCGTGATCACCGTGATCACCCGTCAGATAGAAACTCCAGAAACTCGTCCGCGCGTGCACAAACACTAGGCGCGGTCCTCAGGAGTTCACGATCCTTCGTGTGGGTACCCCCGCCCCTCCCAGACGACGAGCGACCAGGGTTACGAAAGGAAAGCGTCGATCCCGGACTGATCCGCCGGGTGGATCCAGACCTCCGAGAATTTGCCGTCCCGCACGTGGCTGACGACGACGATGCGGTTCTCGAAGCTCCGGCCTCCTCTGCGGAGCGTCTGGACCCCGATGGTGACGACGTGCTCGTCGTTGGCCAGCATGTCGTGCGCTGCCCACGCCGGAGGACCGTCAAGGACCCCCGCCAGCGTCTGGAACGACTGCCCCAGAGCTTCCCTGCCCCTGTGGTCACCCGATCCGGGGCCCTTGCCGGGTACATGCACGACGGCGTCCTCGGCGTGCATCCCAAGGAACGTCTCCATGTCGCCTGACGCCAGGGCGTCGGACGTCATGCGTGCGATTTCCTCATTCGGATGTGCCATCACAGGTACTCCCTTCGATTGGACTTTCCCCCGGAACGACGGATGTAAGGCTAGCATCCGCGCGGCGCTCGCGCGCCACTACCGCCACCGTCTACTAGGTCTCGTCCCTGGCGCCGAACAGCTCCATCCGCTCGGGCTGAGCGTCGGCCGCCCGGGCCGCACGGCGGTGCGTGACGTTGGCGCCGGTCACGTGCGGGTAGTCGATGCCGCGCCCGTCGAGGAGCTGGGCCACCGTGAGCATCTGGAGGCGCGCCTCGTGTTCATTCACACCGAAGTGGCGTCAACCGAGGCAGGCAACCGGCAAATGACCGATGACGCCCGCTAATCCCGTCGAAGCCGCCGAGCTGGCGATCGCCGATGCGCTCGCCGGTCATCCCGGCGGACTCCGCCGGCTGCCCGCCGCGCCCCGTCACCTGTCACCGACTGCGCGCGCCTGGTTCCGTGAAGTCGCCGGGCGATACGAGATCCCGCCGCACCACGTCGGGAACCTCGTGGGCGCCGCGGTCGCCCTGGACCGCGCCAGGGAGTGCCGTGAACGCCTGGACGCCGACGGGATCGCCGATCTTGACCGCTACGGCCAGGTCCGGGAGCACCCGCTGGCAGCCGGCGAGCGCGCCTACCTCGTCACCCATGCCCGTCTCGTGCGCGAGCTCGGGCTGGACTTGCAGACCGTCGCCACGCCCCGGAAACCAACCCGTTGGAGGCCCTGATGCCATCGTTTCGCGCCCGACTGAAGGCCCGCCCCGTCGTCGTGGACGAGCTGGACGGGGCGGACCGGCTGATCCTGGAGTGTGGCCCCCCGCCCAGACACCGCCTGACCGCGGCCGAAGAGGCGCGCCTCAGCGTCCTGTGGAGCATTCACCGCGACTACCTCCTGGCGGCAAGCTCGCCCGGGCTGCGGCCGTGGGCATGGCTCCGTTACGAGCCCCTGCCCGAGTCCGTCCGGGAGCCCGGCCCGATCCGCGACGCCCTGGTGAGAAACGGGACGCTCGGCGCGCTCGAAGTCGGGCTACAGGACGCATCCAGCCCGGTCGACTTCGAGGATCCCGCCGTCGCCGCCCACATGAGCGACGCCCGATGACGCCGAGCGCGCCACCGCCCGCGCCGACGAGCGATCAGGCTCGCGATGCTTCCGCGCGGCGCGCTGAGGCCCGCGAGGCGGGAATCGCCTAAATGCTCCGAGCGCGCCACCCGCGGATCTCGCGCTCAAGCTCCCGGGCACGATGGTCGGCCGCGTCCTGCTCAGGCGATCGGCGGGGCAGGGTTCGCATCCGGTGGGCGAGGTCGCGGTACTCGACAAGGGTCCGCCGCATGGCCTCGGGATCAGGTTGATCGGGCTGCGCTCGGCGAGGGACCATCGGCCGAATATACGCGTGGCGCGAGGGTGTATTTCTTCGCCCGGCCAGGGACCGCATTCCAAACCCGTCACAACGAGACGCACCGTGCCGTACCGAGGCTAGATGGACCAGCTCGTGACCGAACGCTGGTGCACGCTTAGTTTGACCTCATCAACCGCCGGAACACCCAGCGCATGGCCAGGGCCCCGCCTATCACTACCACGAGGAGCAGGATCAGCTCAACAGCTCCGAACGTCAGCTGTCAGTCTCCGATCAAGGGGTTACGTGGATCAACGGTCGGGGAGCCGCCCGCGTCAAGCTGATCAGCGCGGTGGGCGAGTCGCTGTCGCTTCGCGGGATGCCTTCGCTGCGTTTCGAGGTCTGAAAGGGTTCCTCGGCCGGTAATTCGGTACGTCCGACCTTGGGGCTCGTGTCCGAGATGCGTGTAGCCCCAACGCGGCGTGGCGACCTCTTCGCCGCCGATGACGTCGGCCAGCTCTCGATAGACGGCGCGGACCTCGTCGGACGGCTGCAGCCGGTCGCCGCAGCCCTCGCACAGGTAGATGACGCTTTCCATGCTTCCAGCGTACCGCGGGAGAGCCGCCGACAAGCGCCCATGCCGCAGAATGGCCGCGCTCGCCCGCTCCCGTCCGGATGACGATCGCGCTGCACCTTGATCCACGCCGAACCGAAATGCGACCCCTCTGTGATGCCCCGCGACCGGGGCGTACACTCACGGGGCCCCAGGAAACCGTCACTCCGAGGTCATATGCCGTACCGGCGCGAAGCCGATATCGCCCTTGCCGCGTGGCGCGCCGTCGAACGCAAGCTAGAATCGGTCGACCCGACGTCGCCGGAGGCTGCGCGGCTGCTCGAAACCTCCGCGGAACTGCGCGCCTCGTACAACGCATGCATCGAACGGGCACGCGCTGCCTACACCCCGGAGCGCCGCCATGCCCATCGGCAAGACGAATTGGATGGAGGCCGCCGCTCTGCGTGAGCCGCTCGCTGCGGACCATCGGCGATAGGCCCATAGCCCGTCCGTCCTGTGCCGGTCATCGGTCTGCCCGGGCCATGATCGGAGCCGTGGTCAACCCCATACCCTGGCCGGCCACGGAGCTTGGACGCGCGATGACCCCGGGGGTTCCTCCCTCCCTCCCGGGGTCCTTCGCTGCCAGCGTGCACCGGGGCGCCCCATACCCGGACATTCGTCACTTCATGACGACGCCTCGCATCCGGAACTAGGTAACCTGCCCTAATGCCAACGGACCCCTCGGGACCGTACAGTCAAGGCGACCCATTGGGGTGGGTCACGGGCGACGACTCGAGGGACAGGGCACTAGCGCGCGTCGTCGCACACTAAGCGCCCGAAGTGCTGGGTGAAGCACTCCGGGCGCTTTCTCTATGTCCGCCATCGCGATGCCTACCGCTCGTCGAAGCTGTCCGGCCCCACGCCCAACAGGTCGGCGATCGCGTCCCGTGCCGCGTCCAGGGCTGCCCTCTGGCCTGTAGCGATCACCGACACGCCGGGTAGCCCGTCGACCCGCCCAGGAGCCGTCCTGGACGGGCTGGCGACGGGTAGGCGGGACCGGGGCTCTGGTAGCAATCTAGGTAGCATAAGAGCCGGGCATCCGCGGACGGATCACCCGGCTCTCAGCCTGTTTCGTGCGTGGGAAGGTCCTTAGCGGACGTCCACGGACGCTAGTGGACTCTCTAGAAGTCCATCCCGCCGCCGCCGTCGTGGCCGTGACCACCGCCGGCGCCGGCCTTGTCCTTCTCCGGCATGTCCGAGATCAACGTCTCCGTCGTCAGGACCATGGCCGCGATGGACGCAGCGTTCTGGAGGGCCGAGCGCGTCACCTTGGCGGCGTCGACGATGCCCTTCTTGAAGAGATCGACGTACTCGCCGTTGAGGGCGTCGTACCCGAAACCGGGCTTGAGCGTCTTGACGTGCTCGACCACGACCTCGCCATGGGCGCCGGCGTTGTCGGCGA
>JACCVB010000266.1 GCA_013698385.1 Chloroflexota bacterium | reverse complement strand
CCGGTCGCGTGCCGATCGCGGGCCTCGCCTGGGCGCCGGACCGCGGTGTCGGCAAGGTGGAGGTGAGCATCGACGGGACCTGGTCGGAAGCGACCCTGTCATCGCCGATCTCGGACACGACCTGGGTGCAATGGGTCGTCCCCTGGGACGCGACCCCCGGCAGCCACGCGATCCAGGTCCGCGCGACGGATGGCAACGGGATGGTCCAGGACGAGCTTCGATCGCCCCCGGCCCCCGACGGCGCGCGCGGCTGGCACACGATCCAGGTCTCGGTCAGCTGACGCCTGACCGGCGCCTGGTCGAATCGGTATAGATTCCCAGGCATGTCCCGTCGACGCTTCATCTTCGATCCTCCGGAGCGATTCGTGGCCGGCACGGTCGGCCAGCCGGGCGATCGGACGTTCTTCCTCCAGGCTCGCGAAGGCGAGCGCGTCGTGTCCGTCGCACTGGAGAAGGTCCAGGTGGCGGTCCTCGCCGAGCGTCTCTCCGCTCTTCTCGAAGAGGTCGAGCGGCGCGGCGTCCATTCGGTCCGGTCGGGCAGCGGGTCCGATGCCTCGGCCGTCGATAGCGAACCGCTGGATGAACCGCTGGTAGAGGCCTTCCGGGTCGGTTCCCTGACCCTTGGCTGGGATGGCGCCGCCGAACGGTTCCTCGTGGAGGCTCGGGCGCAGGACGAAGACGGCCAGCCGGTCGATCCCGACGAGGACGACGACGAGGACGAGGACGGACCGGACCTGTTGCGCGTACGCATCGTTGCGGCCGCGGCGCGCTCGTTCGTGGAGCGAGCGGCGCGCGTCGTGGCGGGCGGCCGCCCGCCCTGCCCGCTGTGCGGCGCACCGCTCGATCCCCAGGGCCACATCTGCCCGCGACGCAACGGCCACTACGTCAACTAGGGCACTCCGTGGAGGATCCGGTCGCGACCCTGGACGTGCTGCGCGGGGGTGACATCGAGGTCCTCGGGCGGATCATCGAATCCAGCAACAATGCCCTGTTCGTGTCCGTCACCCGGGCCTGTCCGAAGCCGGAGGGAACCCGGACGCGCCAGGCGATCTACAAGCCGATCATCGGCGAGCGCCCGCTGAACGACTTCCCGGATGGCACCCTGGCACGCCGTGAAGTAGCAGCCTGGCTCGTGTCCGAGGCGAGCGGCTGGGGCGTCGTGCCGCCCACGGTGCTGCGTGAGGGACCGTTCGGGGAGGGCATGCTCCAGGCGTTCGTGGAGATCGATCCCGACGTCGACGTCGTAGCCATGGTCGTGAACGACGATCCGAGGCTGCGCCGGATGGCCGCCTTCGATGCGGTCGTCAATAACACGGACCGCAAGGGAGGACACATCCTCCCCGTGGACGGCGGGCGGCAGGTCCACGGCGTGGACCACGGGGTGTGCTTCTCGCCGGTGCCCAAGCTCCGGACCGTGCTGTGGGGTTGGCGCGGGATGCCCTTCGGACCGGATGAACTGGAGGGCTTGACGCGCATCCGGCAGGCCCTGGACGGCGCGCTGGGGTCGGAACTCCACGCGTTACTGAGTCGCCGCGAGGTCAGGTTGACCGTGCGACGGGTGGACGAGCTCCTGTCGAAGGGGCGCTTTCCGCTCCCTTCCCCGGCGTGGCCGGCGATCCCCTGGCCGGCGTTCTAGCCGCTCCTCGGCCGCGGCCGTGTGCGCTCAGGTCACCGACTTGGCGGCCTTGACGACCTGGGTGTTGGCGAACTTGTCGTGGAAACCCTGCTTGGTCGGGCTCTGCGCCGTCGTGACAAGCAGGAAGATGACCCAGCCGATGGCGAGCAGGGAGATGAGCAGTCCGATCAGGGGCAACGGCGCGAAGACCTGGGCAAGGACACCCGGGCCGGTCAGCACGAGGAAGCGCTTGATGGCCTGCTCCATGGTGAGCGTCGCCCCGTCACCGGCATTCCCGATCTGGAGGCTGAGCAGCTTCATGCCGATCGTCGCCCGGGACGTCGTCCACATGTAGACGAAGTAGGCGCCACCGATGGCCAGGCCGACGATCGCCAGGATGATCGATGCGACGTAGTTGTAGCTGATGGCCAGGCCGTTGACGGTGACCGGGCTGA
>JACCVB010000258.1 GCA_013698385.1 Chloroflexota bacterium | reverse complement strand
CGTGACCGCGGCATCGTGGGCGCAGTCTTCACCCGCCGCCCGTGGCGACGACGTGGCCTGGCCCGGGCGTTGATCGCTCGGTCACTCGAGACGCTTCGCGACCGCGGAATGGCGAGCGCGTACCTGGGCGTGGACGGTGAGAATCCCAACCAGGCGATGACCCTCTATCACTCGCTGGGTTTCGAGATCGAGACGACCAGCATCGACTGGACCAAGCCGCTGCCGAACCAGCCGCCGACTGACGGTGCACCACAAGGGGGAATGACGCGATGACCACGACGACCGACCAGCACTGGCTCGAACTTGCGGACGCCCCCGCCATCGAAGGTCTCCGGTTCCGTCGGCCACGCGGCGATGGCGACGATTTCGAGGCCATGGCTCGGGTGATCCACGCCGCCAACGCCCATGACGAGATCGCGTGGCGCCCGAGCGCCACGAACCTGCGCGAGGAGCTCGAAGGGTCCTCGCGCTGCGATCCAGCCACGGATCTCGTGCTTGCCGAGCTCGACGGCCGGGTCATGGCCTCGGCCGGCGCCGACCGGGTCATGCGCGACGGGATCGCCACCTACGAACTGTGGGGTCACGTCGTGCCGGAGCTGCGCCGGCGCGGACTGGGCACGGCGCTGCTCCGCGAAAACCTGCGTCGGATGGACGAACGCGGAGCGGCCGAGCCGGACGGTCAGCGCGTCGAACCGCGAGCCTTCGTAGAAGACACCGAGGCCGGCCACCGCGCGATCCTGACGGCGGCCGGGCTCGAGCCGATCCGGTACTTCTTCCTGATGCTGCGGCCCACGCTCGACGACATCCCCGATACGCCGTTGCCCGATGGCCTGAAGATCCGGCCCGTATCAGCCGACCAGCACCGGGCCATCTTCGACGCCGAGGATGAGGCGTTTCGTGATCACTGGCAGGCGGCTGAGCACACGGACGACGACTTCGACCAGCTGTTCCGCAAGTCGGACCTGCGGACGGACCTGTGGGTCGTCGCGTGGGAAGGCGATGAGGTCGCGGCCGTCGTCCAGAACTGGATCTGGACCGACGAGAATGCCTCCCTCGGGGTGTCACGCGGCTGGCTGGAGAAGATCAGCGTGCGTCGGGCGTGGCGGCGGCGGGGCCTTGGTCGGGCGGTCACGGCGGAGGCCCTTCGCCGACTACGGGACGCCGGGATGTCCCAGGGGATGCTCGGCGTCGATGCGGAGAATCCGAGCGGGGCCCTGGGATTGTACGAAGGCCTCGGGTTCGAGATCCACCAGCGGGCCGCCGCGTACGGACCGCACAAGCCGCGGTCAGGCGAATAGCCGGCCGGCGTCACGCACGAGCTCCAGCCACGCGCGCTCACGGCCGATCGTGGTGGCGCCACCGTGGCCCGGGTAGACGGCGACCGAATCCTCCAGACCGGACAGCCTCCCAAGGGACGCCGCCATCGCCGTCGGGTCGCCGCCCGGCAGATCCACCCGACCCCAGCCGCCGGCGAACAGGGTGTCGCCACTGAACAGGCGGCCGGCGTCCGGGTCATACAGGCAGACCGAGCCCTCGGTATGACCGGGCGTGTGGAGGATCTGCAGCCGGATGTCGCCGAACCGGATCTCGCCGCCCTCCGCGAGCTCGACCGCCGGGACGGACGGGACGATCTCGAACGGCGCCCACAACGGCTGTGGAGCGGTCAGGCGCTCACGATCCAGTGGGTGCACGGCGATGTTCGCGCCGGTGTGCTCGGCGACGGCTGCGTTATCGCCGATGTGGTCCCAGTGACCGTGGGTCGAGACGATCAGCTTGAGCTTCCAGTCCCGGGCGGCCAGCTCGTCCGCGATCCAGGCGAGGCTGGGCGTTGCCGTATCGATCGCGATCGCCTCACGGGAGCGCGCGTCGGCCAGGACGTGGACGTTCGTCGCGATCGGCCCGACGACGCGATGCAGATGCTCCACAAGCCGGCGCCGGGTCGGCCGCTCAGCCGGGGCTCTCGAGCTTGCTCTTCATGCAGGTGAAGGTCTGGCCGATCATCTTGTTGGCCACGCCTTCGATCATCCGGGCACCCATGCTGGCCAGCGTGCCGGACATGTTCACGTCCGCGGACCAGTCCATGACGGTGCCGCCGTTGGCGCCGTCTGACAGCTTCATCTTCGCGTTCGCGTCCACGGCACTGCCGGGGGCCCGGCCGTGGGCCTTGATGTTCGCCTGGTCCGGAGCCTGCAGGTCCACGAACTCCATGTTGACCACGAACTTCGCCCGGATGAACCCGATCCCGACCTTGGCGGTCGCCTTGAAATGCGTGGCGTCGACGACCTCGATCGACTCGACACCGGGACCGCATTGGCCGACCTTGTTCGGGTCGATCACGAATGCCCAGACGCGATCTCGGGGAGCGGCGATCTGAACGTTGCCTTCGAAATGCATCGCGTCCTCCAGGACAGGTGGCCGGGGACCGGCGCGTCAGTTGCGCAAGGATACCCGGGGCGACCGATCCAACCGCGGCGCCGGCTGACATCGCGAACCGCATGCCCGTTGACGTCAGTCGCGCGGCCGGAACTGCGGCGGCCGTTCGTTCCGGGCGGCGTACTGGGCAACCTGCGCGATCCGCCTTGCCCGCGTCTCCGGACGCCTCGCCTGGACGATCCATTCCAGGATGCCCCGTCGGGGCGATCGCGGGAACGCCTCCCAGTGCTGGCGCGCCGGCGGATTCGCATCGAGCGCGGCCGCGAGATCCTCAGGCACGACGAGGTTCTCCACATCGTCGAGCATGGTCCACGTCCCGGTCCGCTTGGCTTCCTCGATCGCGGCAAGTCCCGCGGGCAGCATCAGCCCGGCCGCCGTGAGGCGCTCGACCCGCTCCTTGTTGGACCGAGCCCAACCGCTTCGGGGCCGCCGCGGCGAGAACCATTGGAGGGAGCGGGTCTCGTCCAACCGCCCAGCAACCGAGTCGACCCAGCCCACGCACAGCGCCTCCTCCACGGCTTCCTCGTACGGCACGCTGGTCCTGCCCGCGCCCCTTCGCCACGAGACGAGGTGGACGCCGCTTGACCTCGCGTGGTGTTCGATGAGCCAGGCCCGCCACGCGGCCCGATCGAACGGCCCGGCCATCGGGCGGCCGTCCGGCCCGGTCTCGGGACCGTCGCCCATCGTCGCGTCCGTCATCGCCTCGTCCGTCATGGCCTCTCGCCCGGTGCCCAGGTCACGATGCCGATCGGCAGCGCCCGTTGACCGACGAGGCCGACTCGACCGTCGGGGTCCGTCTCGATGAGCGGCTCGAGAGCGTCGCGGAAGCGCTCGTCGGCCGCGCTCCCGGGCATGGTCCAGAGCTGTCGGCGCAGGAACCCTTCCAGCTCGTCGCGCGAGTCGAACCTTCGGGGCTCACGCTCGAGACGCTGGGTGGCCGGGGCGCGGCCTCTCGCCCGGAGCCATTCCACGAATTCCGGCAGTGCCGGCAACGTGATCCGGGCCTTGCCCCAGACCGACGGCCAGCACACGTCCGCGATGGACGAGGGTTGGCGCTCCATGAGCACGGCCACGCACAGGCGCCGCGCGCTCGACTCCATCGGCGCGATGAACGGTCCGATCGCCTCGATGTCGTAGCCGACGTGCGCGATCAAGGCCACATCCGCCGCGTATGACGCAAGCTCGTCGGCGGGAGGCGGCCAGCGGCCGTTGACCTCGCGGACGTTCGCGATGGCGTGCTCGGCGGCGATCTCCCGCAGGGCGGCCAGCATCGCCGCCGATGGATCCAGGGCGATGACCTCGCCCCCGGACGCTGCCAGCGCGCGGGCGATGGGCAGGGCGTACCGGCCGGCACCTGCCCCGATGTCCAGCCAGGTCTCGCCCGGCCGGACCAGCGCGAGGAGCGCATCGAGCGCTGGTTCGTCCGCTCGTGCAGGGTCGGCCCGGAAGAGGCCGGTCACCGGGGCGTAGAAGTCGGTGCCATCGGGGACCTCGCGGAACCGGTCCACCTGGTCCGCATTGGCCCGGACCCGCGCGGCCCAGGCCGACTCCACGGCCTCGGCGAGGTCGGCGCGCGTATCGATGTCCGGGTTGCCTTCGGTCGAGCCCGGGACCGGAACCTCGCGGACGAGCTCGGGGTGCGCGTCGATGAGCGGGCCGAGTCCGCGGTCGCCCGTCGCCTGTGCCACGAGGGCGAAGGCGGGCCGACCCAGGAGCACGGGGTTCCGGCCGGTGTCCGTCGGGTAGACCGGCACGGCGATCGGTCGATCGACGTCGGCCTCCATCCCGGCTTCGAGCAGCGCGCGGATGGCCCCAAGCGGCAGACGAGGCTGGTCCCCGAGGACGATGAGCGCCGCACCGACGGCGTCATCCAGCGCATCGATCCCGACCTGGAGCGAGCTCGACAGGCCGCGCCGGCGATCGGGATTGCGCACGCGCCGTTCGGCGCACCAGTCGATCGTCGCCTCGATGGCGTCGGCATCCTCGCCCAGGACGACGACCACGTCGGCGATCCCCGCTTCCGCCAGGCGATCGAGCACGTGCTGCAGCACGGGTCGCCCCTCGATCGACGCGAGCAGCTTGCCGCCC
>JACCVB010000179.1 GCA_013698385.1 Chloroflexota bacterium | reverse complement strand
GAGGCGGTCGTCGTCGGCTCACGAGATCACGCGGAGATCTGGGTCCCGGCCACGTGGGATACGTACGGCCAGGCCCTGGATGACCCGCAGGAGCTGGCTCGGGCCTTCGAGGGCCTCGGGATCTAGCTCCGGACCATATGCGCTTCCCGGATCCGCTCGGGATCCGATCGACGAGAGTGGAGGAGATTCATGGAGGTCGGGCATATCCCGGTCCTGGCGGGGGAGGTCATCACGATGCTGGCCGCCGCCCCGGGCAGCCTCCAGATCGACGCCACCCTCGGCGGCGGTGGGCACACCGAGCGGATCCTGGAAGCCACTCGCCCTGATGGCCGCCTCCTCGGTCTCGACGCCGATGGGGCGGCCATCGCCAGAGTCAGCGATCGGCTGCGTCCCAGATTCGGCGATCGACTCGTGGTCCGTAAGGCGAATTTCCGGGACCTCGCGACGGTCGCCCCAGCCGCCGGCTTCAGTGCCGTGGACGGCGCCTTGTTCGATCTCGGGCTGTCCAGCGAGCAGCTCGCCGACACGGATCGTGGCTTCGGCTTCCGGGCCGGTGGTCCGCTCGACATGCGGTTCGACACGAGCCGTGGCGTCCCGGCGTCGGAGCTTCTCGCGACGCTGGACGCGGCTGAGCTGCTGGCCCTCTTCCGTCGCTACGGCGAGGAACCCAAGGCGGGCCGGATCGCCCGGGCCGTGGTCGAGGCCAGGCGAACGGCGCCCATCACGACCGCCGAAGAGCTGGCCGCCCTGATCGAGCGCGTGGCGCCGCCCAATCCCCGGATCCCACGCAGGACGCATCCCGCGACCCGCGTCTTCCAGGCCCTGCGCATCGCGGTCAACGAAGAGCTCGAGTCGCTCGAGCTCGGCCTGACTGCGGCCCTCGACTTGCTACGCCCTGGCGGTCGGCTCGTCGTGCTGAGCTACCACTCCCTGGAAGACCGGATCGTCAAGCGATTCATCGCCGCGGAACGGCGTGGCTGCCTCTGTCCGCCCTCCGTGCCGGTCTGCGTGTGCGGCCGGGAGCCGCGACTGCGCCTGATCACCTCGCCGTCGCTGACCCCCGGCGAAGCCGAGATCGCCGCCAACCCTCGAGCCCGAAGTGCGCGCCTGCGTGCTGCGGAACGCCTGGCCGCCTAGGCCACCTGGAAGGAGGAGCCGCCCCCATGAGCAAGCGTCATCAGTCCAGTCGTCGCAAGTCGTATGGACGCCGCCAGCACGAGGTTCGCGAGCGAAGCGACCGGGTCCATCCCCAGGACACGGGAGCCGTCTTCCAGCTCGACGCCTGGAGCAGCGCGGCACCGGCAGATCCGCTCGCCTTCGTCGACCCTCGGTCGCCACGCTTCCGCTACTCCCTGGGCGACTGATCGATGGCTGTCTACCAGGGTGCCCGCCCACGGCTCATCGCGCTGCCCCGCGGGCCGCGGATCGCGGAAGGACCGGCGCTGCCGCGACGCCGCGCCCGTTCGACCGTGCGCGCCCGGCGCGGCACGAACCGCCTGGCGATGGTGTTGGGCGCCATCGTCGTCGCCTTCATGCTCGCGTTCTTCTCGCTCGCCCAGCAGGTCCAGGTCTCGGCCACGGGCTACGACATCGGCCGCCTCCAGGTCCAGCAGGAGCGGCTGGACGGCCGGCTCCAGGAACTGCGCTCGGACCTGAGCCGCCTGGGACGCGAGCCCGCGGTCCGACGACTCGCCCTGGTCGCCGGGCTCGGCCAGCTGGACGAACCGATCATCCTGCCGGCCCGCTGATCGGCGGACGGACGACCCATGCTCGGACGGACGGATTCACGGCGCCGGATCCTGGCCCTGCTGGCCATCTTCCTCGTGGTCTCGCTCGCGCTCGTGACGAGGACCGCCTACTGGCAGGTCGTCCGGGGCGCCGACCTCGCCGCGCAGGCGATCGCGTCCACCTCCACTCGCCTCGAGGTGCCCGGCCGCCGGGGTGACATCTACGATCGAAGCGGAACGGTCCTGCTGGCCACCTCCGTGGACCGCGACCGCCTCGTTGCGGCGCCGGATCAGCTGACCCCGGAGCGCAGGACCCAGACCGCGGACACCCTGGTCGGCCTGCTGAAGCTGGACGCTGCCGGCGCGGCGACCCTGCGCGCCAGGCTCGCCGAGCCGAAGGGCTACGTCATCCTCGCTCGCGGGATCTCACCCGACCTGTCGGAGCGGATCCGGACGGCGGTCGCCGCGAAGCGGGCCTGGAGCGTCGCCCTGGAGCGAGAGCCCGTGCGGGTCTATCCCCAGGAAGGCGGCGGACCCGACTCGACCCTCGCCGCGCACCTCCTCGGGT
Source organism: Chloroflexota bacterium (assembly GCA_013698385.1). Taxonomy (GTDB): domain Bacteria; phylum Chloroflexota; class Limnocylindria; order Limnocylindrales; family CSP1-4; genus SPCO01. The sequence goes on along the minus strand of JACCVB010000179.1, from coordinate 604 downwards.
TCGTCAACCGGGAAGGGACCGGCCAGTACGGCATCGAGGCCCGCTACCAGGAGTTGCTCGCGGGTACCCCGCGGGTCGTCCTCGCGCAGCGCGATGTGAACGGCCGGGCGATGCCGGACACCGCGGTCGTGGAACGACCCGGATCCATCGGCCAGGACGTCCGCACGACGATCGACGCGGGGCTGCAGCTGATGGTCGAACAGGAGATCCTCGCCGCCTGGATCGCCGACCGAGCCAAGAGCGTTTCGGCCGTGGTCATGGACCCGTACACGGGCGAGATCTATGCCGAGGCGACGTATCCGTCGTACGACGCCAACGATTACCAGGCCATCGCTGCGACCGAGCCCGGCCGCTTCATCGACCCGATCGTGTCCAACGTCTACGAGCCCGGATCGGTGTTCAAGATGATGACGGCCTCGGCCGCGCTCGGGAACGGCACCGTGACCACGAAGACCAGGATCAAGGACACCGGCACGCTGCGCCTGGATGGCGGCCGGACGAAGATCGACGACGCGGACCGCAAGGCCAAGGGCTGGATGACCTTCGAGGACGGGATCGCGTGGTCCCGCAACGTCGTGGCGGCCAAGGTCGCGCTGAAGCTCGG
>JACCVB010000248.1 GCA_013698385.1 Chloroflexota bacterium | reverse complement strand
GACGATGCCATCGCGCCGCTCGCCGCCAGCCTTCGGCTGTACAGCGGCCAGGCGATGATCCATACGAGCGGCGCGCTCGGCGCGGAGGTCCTCGCGCCAGCGATGGCCGCCGGCACCCAGGTCGGGGCGTTCCATCCGCTGGTCGCCTTCGCCGACACGGAACGGGCGGTCGCCGCGCTCCATGGCGCCACGATCGCGATCGAGGGCGACGACCAGCTGGCCACGCTCCTGGCCGAGATGGCCGATGCCCTGGGCGCGACGGCGGTGCGCCTCGCACCGGGCTCCAAGGCGGCGTATCACGCCGCCGCCGTCCTGGCCGCGGGCGGCTTCGTGGCGCTGCTCGATGCGATCGTGGAGCTCGGCCGGGTGGCCGGGCTGGACGAAGCCGGCTCGCTGGCGATCTACGGCCCCCTGATCGAAGGAACGTTGGGCAATGCCCGCGCGCTCGGGGTCAGCGCCGCCCTGACCGGGCCGATCACCCGGGGCGACATCGGGACCCTGGGCGCCCACCTGGCGACCCTCAAGGAGCACGCCCCTGGTGTGCTGGCCCTGTACGCTGCGGCCGCCCACCGGGAGATCGCCCTGGCCCGGGGGCGGGGCGCGCTCGCACCGGAGACGGCGTCGATCATGGCCATCACGCTCAGTGAAGCGCTTGCATGGGCGGACTGAACCAGTACCATAGGAGCCCATGGGACACAGCATCGCCGCTCGGTATGCCGCCCGCCCGACCGCGCGATTCGTCCGTCCCTCCAGTCGGGCGCGGGAACGCCGACTCGGGCTTACGAGCGCGTCCATCTTCTCGGCCACGACGGCTCGGCCGACGACCGTCCACGGGGCGCAGACCGGCGCCCTGATCCGGCTCCGCGGCCTGTGGCGCGGTGCACGGCCGGTCGGTGGACGAGTGAATCAGGGACCTCCCCGGCCGAGTGTCCGGATGATCTGGACGCGGTCCGGTCCGTCGGACCCGGCCCGACGCGCGCGCGCCGCCACGGCGCCGTGGCGCGCCTGAGGACGGCGAGCGCCACCTCCGCCGGCGGCATCGTCGTCCGGCACGAGGACGGCAAACCACACCTCGTTGTCGGCAGTCGGCGGCGAGAACGTGATGGGCGCACCTGGACCCTTCCCAAGGGCACGCCCAAGCGAGCCGAAACGGCCGAGGCGACCGCGATCCGCGAGGTCGAGGAGGAGACCGGGCTCACGGTCCGGATCACCGGTCCCCTGGAGTCCATCGAATACTGGTTCGTGCAGTCGGGCACGCGCATCCACAAGACCGTCCACTACTTCATGATGGAACCGACCGGTGGCGACCTCGCCCGTCACGACCACGAGTTCGACGAGGTCCGCTGGGTGACCTTCGAGGAGGCGGCCACGGCCCTGACCTTCGAAACGGAACGCGCGCTCGTGGCGCACGCCGGCAAGTTGCTCGCGAACTCCGTGCCCACGGCGGCGAACGCCCGGGCCGAGCCGGGCGCATGAGCGGGCCCGGATCGGCCACGAGCGCCCACGAGACGCCCCTTGCCGACCGTCATGTGGCGCTCGGCGCCCGGATGATCGACTTCGCCGGCTGGCGGATGCCCGTCCAGTACACCTCCATCCTCGATGAGCACCGGGCCGTCCGCAAGCGAGCCGGCCTATTCGACCTGTCGCACATGGGCGAGCTGTATGTCGAGGGCTCGGGGGCCGGCGACGCGCTCGCGGGAGCCCTCGTCAGCGACCCGCGCAGTCTCGCCGTGGGGCGGGCCCAGTATTCGATGATCTGTGCGCCGGACGGCGGCGTGCTGGACGACCTGATCGTCTATCGACTGGCCGACGACCGGTTCATGGTCGTGGCCAACGCAAGCAACGCCACCGTGGTCTCGGATGCCCTCACCGAACGCCTTGAGGGGTCCAAGGCCGTACTCGATGACGGCTCGCTTGCCACCGGCCTGGTGGCGATCCAGGGACCGGCCGCCGTCGACGTGCTGCGGGCGCATACGGACATCGACCTTGACGGCCTGCGTTCATACGCGATCGCGGAGGGCTCCGTCGCGGGGGTCCCGGCCATGGTCGCCCGGACGGGCTACACCGGCGAGGACGGGTTCGAGCTGTTCGTGGACACCGCCCGGACCGTGGAGCTGTGGGACCGCCTGTTGGTGGATGTCCAGGCGGCCGGCGGGCTGCCCGTCGGTCTGGGTGCCCGCGACACGCTCCGGCTGGAGGCCGGCATGCCGCTCTACGGCAACGAGCTTGACCGTTCCACCACGCCGTTCGACGCCGGCCTGGGGCGCATCGTGAAGCTGGAGAAACCGGGCGACTTCGTGGGTCGGGCGGCGCTCGAGAACGTCGCGGCGGACGGTCCGCGCCGGGCACTCGTGGGCCTGATCGTCGAAGGACGAGGGATCGCCCGTCACGGGTATCCTGTTCACGCTGGGGAGCGGCGCACGGGCGTCATCACCAGCGGGACGCAGTCGCCGACCCTGGGTGTGCCCATCGCCATGGCCTCCGTGTCGCCCGCGGATGC
>JACCVB010000231.1 GCA_013698385.1 Chloroflexota bacterium | reverse complement strand
CTCGTGGTCGCGGGCTTCGTGCTGCGCTGAGTCGAGCCGCGCCAGAACCGCCTCCCGGCTATCATCGGTCGGACGGCAACACGGTCGTGCGCCGGGTGGAACAGGTGGCCCATCTCGCGCGGCTGGTCTGACGGAACACGAGCTGATCGCCTCGCAAGACGGCTCCATCTCATCGAGACACACGGCCCTCGTTGTCCCGACTACCATCCGGCGGTCCCAGGCGAACGACGAAGGAGCAGATCGTGACCATCGAGCCGGCCCGACGCGTGACCGACCTGGAACTCCTCCGGCTCGATATGGAGCGCCAGGCCGAGGTCCTGCGCAAGGGCACGGCTGGGTTACGCGCCGAGGCCCAACGGGTCGCGGCCTCGGTCGAAGGCGATCTGCCCAGGATCTACCTCGTGGGCTGCGGCGACAGTCTCGACGCCGGGATCGCAACTCGGCTGACCTGGGAGCGCCTGACTGGCCTTGCGGTCGAGGCCGTGCCGGCGATGACCTTCTCCTACCACGTCGTGGATACGGCCCCGGCCGGATCCCTCGTGGTCGCGCTTTCGCAGTCGGGCACGGTCCGCCGGGTCGTGGAGAGCGTTCGCGTGGCCAGAAGCCGCAGCTTGCGGACACTGGTGCTGACCGGTAACGCCGAGTCGCCCCTTGCGTCCGAGCCGTCCGACGCGACGATGATCCTCGACTTTCCCAAGCTCGGATTCGTGCCCGGCACGACCTCGTACGCCGTCGCTCTCGTGGCGCAGTTGGAACTCGCCGCCGCGCTCGGCCGCGAGGCACCGGCGATCGACGTCCTCCACGCCGAGATCGACCGTCTCGGCGACCATGTGGCAGCCGCACAGGACGTGGTGCGCCCGGCAGCAGACCAGCACGAGAAGGCGTTCAGCAGGACCAGTCCGATCCTGGTGCTCGGTTCGGGTTCCCAACTCGGCACCGCGAGGTTCACGGCTCGGAAGTTCTTCGAGATCCCGCAGCTCATGACGATCTCGCAGGAGACGGAGGAGTACGCTCACGACGAGTTTTCGATCATCGATGAGCGCTTCCGCGTCATCCTGTTCGCGCCACCGGATCGCGGCTTGGCCCGCAATGCGGAGATCGCGCGTCGGCTCCATGAGCTCGGCGTCCATCTGGCGGTCGTCACGGAGAAGGAGGCGGCCGAAGCCTTCGGCGCGATCGCGGACGTGGTCTACGCGATGCCCGCGGTTCCGCCGGACTTCACGCCGCTGACCTATGCCCTACCCTCGCAATACCTTGCGTACCACCTGGCGGATCGCTTGGGCGGGTCGTATTACAACACTGGGGACGTGACCCATGCCCGTATCCTCGACGCCCAGATCTATGAGAGCGCGATCCACTCCGGTTAGCGAGGTGTCGGCCGCAACCTCGTCGACCGATCGTCCCGAGTATCTCGCACTCGGGACGATCAGCGTGGAGGTAGCCGTTCGCGTCGCGCACCTGCCATCCGCTGGCGAGAAGGTCCGTCTCGAACCGATCGGCGAATATCCGGGCGGCATGGCGGCAAACGCCGCCTCCGCCTTTGCGGCGCTGGGCGGGCGAGCGGGCGCCGCGGGAACGATCGGGCACGACGATCATGGCAGGGCCTCTCTCGCGGATCTGGCCCGGCGCGGCGTCGACACCCGCTGGGTCCAGGGCGTCGACGAACCCACGTTCCATACGATCGCGCTGGTCGGCCCCCGCGGGGACACGGCGCTCTTGGAGTTTCCGATCCCCGAACCTGGTCGGGTCTACGAGTGCCTTGGATCAAGCGCCCTGGACGGGCTTCGGTTCTTGCATGTCGTCGCAAGCGAGGGAGCGCCCGCGCTCGATGTGCTCCGCGCGGCACGCCGACGTGGCGTTACGACGGCCCTGGACCTCGAAGCGTTCGGTCTCGAGGTTCCATGCCTCGCCGAGCTCCTGGCCGAGGCCGATGTCCTGTTTGTCAACTTGAGCGGGGCTGGCCATTTCGGAACGGATGTTGCCGATTCGCTGGATGCGTTTCGCGCCGCCGGTCCGGCCATGGTCCTTGTGACCAGAGGTGCGGCCGGATGCATCCTCGCCAGCCCGGATCGAGACCCCATCGAGATCTCGGGTCATCAGGTCGCGGCGGTGGATGCGACTGGAGCCGGCGACTGCTTCGCCGGTGCCTTCGCGTTTGGCTATACCCAGGGCTGGCCGGATGCGGAGAGCGCAGAGCTGGCCAATCTGATGGCGGCCCTCAGTACCACGGCCGTGGGTTCGAGAGGGCATCTGGCGACCCAGGCCGAGTTGGGCCCCGTCGCCCGATCGCTCGGCCTAGCCGTGGGGACGAGGCTCCCATGAACCAGGACATGTTGACCGAGATCCTCAGTCAACCGACGATGCTCGAACAGAGCCTCGTCGACGTGCGACACCAGGCCGATGATCTCCGCATCGCCACCCCGTTCCGAAAGATCGTCCTGACCGGCAGCGGCGACTCGGTCATCGCGGCCCTCGCGCTCGAAGCCCTGTACCGGGCGAACCTCGATGCCGAGATCCGGGTCATGTCGAGCCTTCAGGCCAGTCGCTACGAACCGTTCGATGCCGAGACGCTGATCGTCGCGATCTCGGTCAGCGGTGGCGTCGCGCGAACGATCGAGGCGGTGATACGGGCTCGCGCGGCGGGTGCGCAGTCACTTGCCATCGTGGCCCGCGAGGGATCGGAGCTGGGTACGGCAGCGCACGAGCAACTCATGATGGCCTCGCCGCTGACACGCACCACGCCACACTCGCGCGACTACACGGCGACCCTGCTAGCCCTCGCCGTCGCCCTGGAGCGCCTGGCCGGACGTCGTTTCAAGGAGTTGGAGCGCTGGCCCGACGTGACCGACGGCGTCCTTGAGCGCGCCTTTGTCGAACTCCGCCCATGGACCGATGACAGCCCACAGACGATCTTCCTGGGTGCCGGGCCAGACGCGGCCACGGCACGCTATGCCGCCCTGAAGTTCTGGGAAGGTGGCGCGATGCAAGCCATCTGGGACGACCTCGAGGAGTTCGCCCATGGCTCCCAGCTCATGGCCGCACCGGGTCAATCGGTGGTGATGCTCGCGAGCGGCCCCGGTACCGGACGGGCCCTGGAATTCGCGCCGGGCATGGAGGCACTCGGCCTGCGCGTTCGGCTCGTCACGGATCGCGCGGACATCGTCGGGCTGGACGATTTCCGTGTGCCTGAGCTCGGCGGACCACGCTGGAGTCCCCTGGTCATGTGCCTCCCGATCCAGGTGTTGACCTACCTCACCGTTGCGCATCGCGGGATCGATCTGTCCCTCGCGATGGGTGGCGTCGATCACGGCGAACCCTTCCAGGCGATGCATGTGGAATGGACCAAGCGCTCGGTGATCGATCCCGACGCCGGGTCCGACCTGGCCTGAGCGGTACGACGGTTCGGTGCCGGCCACGGCCTGCCGGCCCGGACCTGCCGTCGTGCTGACGCTTGCGCGAGTCGGTCGATTCGTCGGGTCCGGTCAGCCGCGTGCCTCCTTGTCGTACGGGATCCCGTCGGCGGCCGGTGGAACCGCCCGGCCGACCACACCGGCGAGAACGATGATCGTGAAGACGTACGGCAACATGCCGAAGACCTGCGGCGGGATCGCCGAGATGATCCCACCGAGATCGCCCTCTGGGGGCGAGATCCGGACGGCGAGCTGCATCGACTGGACAGCCCCGAAGAGCAGCGCCGCACCGTACGCGCCGAGCGGTGTCCAGCGCCCGAAGATCATCGCCGCCAGGCCGATGAACCCGACGCCACCGGTCATGTTGTCCTGGAAGGAGTTGAACTGTTCGAGGGTGAGGTAGGCACCCGCCAGACCGGCGAACACCCCACCGAGGATCACGCTCCGATAGCGAGTCCGAACGACGTCGATCCCGACGGTATCGGCGGCCTTTGGATGCTCGCCCACGGCCCTGGTCCGCAGGCCCCAGCGCGACCGAAAGAGCATGATCTGGAGGAAGACGACCAGGACGATCAGGCTCATGGCGATGGGCCCCTGGTTGAGCAGCGCGTCGATGATCGGGCCGATGAACGGGATGGCGGCCACTTCGTTGGGCACGTCGAGTCGCGGCAGGGTGTTCGTGCCCGACAGCCTGGTCGTCGAAACGAGCAACTGATTGAAGAAGGCGGTGCCGCCAAGGGCCAGGATGTTGATGACCGTGCCGCTGATGATCTGGTCCGCCTTGATCGTGATCGACAGCCACGCATGCAGCGTGGACAGCAGCATCGCGGCGATGATCGCGGTACCGATCCCGACGATCGCCGCCAGCGGTGCACCCACGACCGTGTGCAGGTAGGCACCCGTGAGAAACGCGACGAACGCCGAGGTGAGGATCATCCCCTCGATCCCGATGTTGGTGACCCCTGACCGTTCGCACATGACCCCGCACAGCGCTCCGAATGCGATCGGTACGGCGTACTGCACGATCAGATAGGACAGCGGTGGCACCCGGTTGATCAGCCAGTCGACGAAGCTGCCCAGGTACGGGACGTCCAGGACGAGGGCCGCCAGCGCAAGCACGAGGAGGCCGATCGCCACCCCGACCCACACGAGTCGGGCATCCCGGCGGGGCATGACGACGGTGCCGGTGGCGGCGGTCATCGCAACCTGCTCACGCAGCGGCCGCGCCTGGCTCGACACGCCGCTTTGGCCGGCCCGCCGGTAGCAGCCGCTGGATGATGATCTGAGCCGCCACGAACAGGAGGATCACGGCCTGGACGATGCTGATGATGTCGACCGGGATGTCCGTTGCCCGTTGCATCGCGCCGGCCCCGGCGCGCAAGACGCCGAACAACAGGGCCGCTCCGACGACGCCGAACGGGTGGGCTCGACCAAGCAAAGCGACGGCGATGCCATCGAAGCCAAAGTTGACGATGTATTCGGCTGGATAGTTCTTGGTGATGCCGAGGATCTCGACCGTACCGCCGAGCCCGGCCAGGGCGCCCGCAAGACTCATCGTGAGGATGGTGATGAAGGCCGGGCGCATGCCCGCATAGCGGGCCGCACTGGCGTTGGCTCCGACCGTTCGGACCTCAAACCCGAGCGTCGTCTTGAACAGCACGAACCAGACCACGAAGGTGGTGGCGAGTGCGATCAGGATGCCCGCGTGCAGCCGGGTATTGGCAAGGATGATCGGCAGGACTGACCCGGGCAGGACGTCGGGCGTGCGCGGGAACGTCGCCCCCTGGTCCTTGAAGATGGAACTGGCGAGCAGGTTGAGAAGCAGGAACGCGATGCTGTTCAGCATGATCGTAGTCACGACCTCGTGGGCCCCGCGCCAGGCCTTGAGAGCACCAGGGATAAACCCCCATAGCGCGCCGCCGAGGCCTCCGGCCACGATCGCAACGATCGCCGCCAGCGGGAACGGCAGCGCGACCGAGGTCCCCACGATCGCCGCGCAGAACCCACCGACGAGGAGCTGACCGTTGGCTCCGATGTTGAATAGCCCGGCCCGAAACCCGAACGCGACCGACAGGCCGGTGAAGATCAGCGGCGTCGCGGAATTGAGGGTGTTGGCGATCGCTTTGGGTCCGCCCAGGGCGCCTTCAAGGAGGGCCGCGTAGCCCGCGATCGGCAGGGTCGGATCGAACGAATTCGCGGGACCGATGACGCCTGACAGGACGATGAGCACGGCCCCGATCAGCAGACCCAGGATGATCGCGATCCCTGTGACGATCACCTGCCGGCCCAGGGATCCACCCCCGAGGAGGGTAGTCGCGTCGACGTTCAGCCCGGCCGCCCCCGGGTTGGCTGATTCGGTCACGCGGGCACCTCGGCTCGGCCCGTGGCCATGATGAGGCCGATCGTCTCCTTCTCGGCCGTCGACGCATCCAGGATGGCGACGAGCTGTCCGCGATACATGATCCCGATCCGGTCGGAGAGCTCCAGGACCTCGTCGAGCTCAGCGGACACGAGCAGGACCGCGACCCCAGCATCTCGTTTGGCGACGATCTGCCTGTGGATGAACTCGATCGAGCCGACGTCGATGCCGCGGGTCGGTTGATCGGCCACCAACAGGACAAGGTCCCGGCTGAATTCGCGAGCCACGATGACCTTTTGCTGGTTCCCGCCCGACAAGGTCGAAGCCGGCAAGCCGGCCGAGGGGGTCCGGATGTCGTACTGCGAGATGAGCTCGGAGGCACGCTTCGAGATCGCCCGTTCGTTGATGACCCCGAACCGTGAGAACGGCGCGTGGTAGTACTCGGTCAACACGAGGTTGTCCTCGATCGGATAGGGCAACACGAGACCAAAGCGTTGTCGATCACCGGGAATGTAGGCCACCCCACGCTCCGACAAGGAGCGAGACGAATCGTTGGTCACGTCGTGGCCACCGAGGACGACCCGTCCGGACGTGACCTTACGCAGGCCATTGATGGCCTCGACCAGCTCCTCCTGGCCATTGCCCGCCACACCCGCAAGCCCGAAGATCTCGCCGGCTCGGACCTCGAAGCTGGCCGCCGCCACCACGATCGAGCCCCGATCGTCGGCGACGGTCAGGTCCTCGACCGTGAGGACAGCTTCGCCGGGCGAGGCCGGACCCTTATCGACGACGAGCGACACCTCGCGACCGACCATCATCTCGGCGAGTGATTCCTCAGTGGCGGTCTTCGGATCGGCCTGGCCGACCACCCGACCCCGCCGGATGACAGTGATCCGATCGGCGATCTCGAGGACCTCGTTCAGCTTGTGGCTGATGAACACGATGCTCGTCCCCTCGCCAGCCAACCGGCGCAGGACGAGGAAGATCTCGGAGGTCTCCTGCGGGGTGAGCACGGCTGTCGGTTCATCGAGGATGAGGACCTTGGCACCGCGGTACAACGCCTTGAGGATCTCGATCCGTTGCTGGATGCCGACCGACAGGTCGCCGACCATCGCCTCTGGATCGATCTCGAATCCGAGCTGCTGGGCGAGGGCGCGGATCCGTCCCTCGGACCTGCGGACGTCGAGAAAGATGGCGTTTGCCATCGTCTCGTTGCCCAGCACGATGTTCTCTGCGACCGAAAACACCGGCACGAGCTTGAAGTGCTGGTGGACCATCCCGATGCCGCGCGCGATCGCGTCGGAGGGACTGCTGATCTCGACGACCGCGCCGTCGAGGAGGATCTCGCCCTCGTCCGGACTGAGCAGTCCATACAGGATGTTCATGAGCGTGCTCTTGCCCGCGCCGTTCTCTCCGAGCAGCGCGTGGATCTCGCCCGGCCGGATCGACAGATCGATGTGGTCGTTGGCGACCACGCCGGGAAAGCGCTTGCTGATCGCGCGCATCTCGAGGGCCGGCGCCGTCGCTTGCGCTGCGATCGCCGGATCGACCGTCGTACCGCCGGCCGCCTGGTCAGCCGCCGCCGTCTCGGGGTTCCCCGCGGCAGCGCTGATCGGACCCGGTGCCGGTTCGCCCGGATGGTCAGGGTGAGGCAGGTTCGACGGGACCTCGGCCACGGATGTCTCCGATCGGTGCGGCGGGTCAGCGAAGGATAAACGAGAGCGGCGAGGCCCCGAAGGACCTCGCCGCTCGCTGTCAGCCCGTGGTGATCGGACGGGTTACTTGCCGTCGATGTTGACCTTGGGGACGATGGACTTGTCAGCGAGGCCGGCGAAGGTGGTGTCCAGCAGCTTCTGGACGTCGGCCGACACGCTGGAGGCCTGATCGTGGAACGGCGCGAGGCCGATCCCGTTGGTGGACGCGTCGTCCGTGTGGAAGCCCGGCGTGAACTTGTCCGCGGCGATACGCAGGAGCGAGTCACGGACGGCACCGGCCACGTTCTTCGTGGCCGATGAGACGATGCACTTCTGGACGCTCGGCAGGGTTTCGTACTGGTCTGTGTCCACGCCGATCGCAAAGACGCCGGTCGCCTGGCACGCCGCCTCCAGGGCGCCGCTTCCGGTCAGTCCACCGGCCGCGAAGATCACGTCGGCACCCTTGTCGATCATCTGCTTGGCCGCGCTGTTGCCCTGTGGCGGGTCGACGAACGAGGT
>JACCVB010000222.1 GCA_013698385.1 Chloroflexota bacterium | reverse complement strand
GTCGTGGTGATGCCGTCCGACGCTCCCGCGATCAAGCGCGACCGGGTGGCGGCGGACGGAGCAGAGATCGTCATCGTCGGGACGGCCTCGGATGAACGGCAGCAGGCCGCCGAGTCGATCGCCCGCGATCGCGGACTATCGCTGATCCCCCCGTTCGACGACGACCGGGTCATCGCCGGCCAGGGGACGATCGGACTGGAGATCCTCGACGACCTGCCGGAGGTGACGGCCGTCCTCGTGCCGATCGGCGGGGGTGGGCTCGCCAGCGGCGTGGCGACCGCGATCAAGGCGATCGCGCCCGGTGTCCGGGTCGTCGGCGTGGAGCCCGAACTCGGAGCCGATGCCCGCGACTCGCTGGCACGAGGCGAGATCGTGCGCTGGTCGGCGGAGCAGGTCGCGAGGACGATCGCGGACGGGACACGGACCCAGGCCCTGGGTCGACGGACCTTCGCCCATCTGCGCGCCCATCTCGACGGCATCGTGACCGTCACCGAAGCCGAGATCGCGGCCGGCGTGCGACTGGCGGCCGAGCGCTCCCGCCTCGTGGTCGAGCCGTCGGGGGCGCTGGTCGTCGCCGCCCTGGCCTACCATCCGGAAGCCGCCCGCCCGCATGGCGACGACGGACCGATCGTGGGCATCGTCAGCGGCGGTAACGTCGACCCGGCGGACTTCCGCCGTTACCTCGAGACGCCGCTCCCGGGCTGAGCTTCCTCGCGCTCCCGGGCGAGGCGGGCCGCCAGCCGGCCCTCACGACCGTGGATCTCGGCCAGCTCCAGGTCCGCCCGCCGATCCGCTCGCTCCGTGTCCCGGCCCTCGGCCCGCATCCAGCCCCAGATGAGCGCGCCCAGTGCCGCCACGAAGATCGCGTCGCCTGCTACCCACATCAGCCCCGCCGCGAGACGCTGGTCGTCCAGCCCCGCGATCCCCCATGGCCGAGGCAGGCTGGCGTAATGCGGATAGAGCACGCTCGAAGCATTCAGCAGGACGACGGCCAGGAACGTGTTCTGGGGCATCTGCATGAAGACGTACAGAGCGCGAACCGGATGCGGCATCCGCCACGGACCCGGGTCCAGCGCCACGGCCGGCAGCCAGAAGAGCAGCGCCGAGGTCAGGAACAGGACGTGCTCCAGATCGTGGACGAGCGGGTCCTCCAGGGCCGCCTCGAACATGGGCGAGAAATGCGTGACCCACATGACCCCCGCGAAGAGCAGCCATGCGACGACCGGGAAGGTCAGGAACCGCAACAGGCGCGAATGCAGCGCCGGCAGGATCCAGCGCCGGCGGCTCTGATGCGAGGCGACCCGCAGGAGCAGGGTGATCGGCGCGGACATCGCAAGCAGCGGCGCCCCCACCAGGGTCAGCAGGATGTGCTGGACCATATGCGCGGAGAAGAGCGTGGTGGCATAGGCCTCGATGCCGGACAGGAGCGCGAACGCGATCGCGAGCAGTCCGCCGAAGAACGCGACCGACCGGCGTTTGGGGACCGGGTTCGCCGGGTGCGCTCGATCCACCCGCCCGACGGCCAACCACCAGGCCACGGCCGCCACGGCGATCGCCGCCGTCGGCAATGGCTCAAGGACCCAACCCAGAAGGAGCGTCGCCGGACCGGGCGGTTCCGCCGGCAACGCGACGTGTGCCGGGATCCACGCGAGGCCCACGACGGAGGTCATCGCGGGCATCGTCCCACGAACCGGGCGGAGGGTCGCTCGGCGAGCGGCATCCCGACAGGGCGAGACGCCGACGCTCCGGGTATCATGACCGCGCTTCGCTCCCCTCTCGGCGCTGCCGACCACCCCGCTTGAGGACTGCATGGCGCGTTCGCCCCGGACCGGCCGCTCCCCGTTCGCCAGATTTGGGATCCGTGCCCTCGTCGTGGGGTTGATCCTGATCGTCGCCGTGGGCGCCGCCATCGCGACCGGCGTGGACGCCGCGCTGACCGGGCAGTCGTTCGTGTCGAGCTTCTTTCCGCCCGTCGCCGTGACCGACCAGGGCGAGCGCATCCGCGACCTCTATGGGATCGTCTTCTTCATCGCCGTCGCGATCTTCTTCCTGGTGGAAGGGCTGATCATCTGGACCGTCGTGCGCTACAAGCGCCGCCCGGGCGACGACGAGCTGCCGGTCCAGACCCACGGCAACGTGATCGCCGAGACCGTCTGGACGGTCGTGCCGACGATCATCGTGGCGTTCCTGTTCATCATCTCGTGGCAGACCCTGAACGTCGTCGACACGGTGTCGGCCACGCCGGAAACGCGCATCCGGGCCGTCGCCGGCCAGTTCCAATGGTCCTTCGACTACCTCGCCGACGATGGCAAGACCGTCCTGTACCAGCAGTTCCTGCCCACGGGCGAGGACGGCGGGATGACCGTCCCGACCGGGCGGACGATCAAGCTTGACCTGACCAGCCTGGACGTCATCCATGCCTTCTACGTCCCGCAGTTTCTGTTCAAGCGGGACGTCGTCCCGGGCCGGACGAACAGCTTCGAGTTCAATGTCAAGGATTCCGACGTCGGGCAGACCTTCCGCGGTCAGTGTGCCGAGCTGTGCGGCGCCGGCCACCGGATCATGCTCTTCGAAGTGCATGCGCTGACCCCTGCGGACTTCGATGCGTGGCTCCAGGCCCGGATCGCGGAGAAGGCCGCCGCGCCCACGCCGGCCCCATCCGGTGAGCCGGCGGGCTCGGGTCAGCCGGCGGGCTCGGGTCAGCCGGCAGCGTCGGGCCGGCCCGCGACCGGGGCCGGACCCACCCTGATGGTCAGCGCGATGAACGTGGCCTTCGAACAGACGGCCCTGACTGCCCCTGCGGACACGCCGTTCAAGATCGAATTCGACAACAAGGATGCCAGCGTCCCGCACAACGTCGCGATCCACGAGGGATCCTCCACTGGCCCTGAGCTGTTCAAGGGTGAGGTCTTCCCGGGTGCGGCCAAGAAGACCTATGACGTCCCGGCATTGCCGGCCGGAACCTATGCCTTCGTGTGCACGGTCCATCCGAACATGACCGGCACCCTCACGGTCAACTGAGGAGCCTCGCCGTGGCGACCACCGCACTCCATCCGGCTACCCCCGCCTACCGCAGTTCGCTTTACGACTGGGTGAC
>JACCVB010000220.1 GCA_013698385.1 Chloroflexota bacterium | reverse complement strand
GCGCCCCCACGCCGTCCGAGCTTGCCGTTCACGTGACGGACAACGTCTCGAAGATCTTCGTCGTCGCCGCGGTGGCCGTCTTCGTCGCGATCGTGCTGAACGGCTTCCTGCTGGGCAGGGGCGGAGTGATCACCGGCAAGCCGAGCGCGGCTCCTTCGACGAGCGCCTCGGCCTCGGCTGGCGCTTCCGCGTCGGCATCGATCGCGCCGTCGGCTTCTGCTTCGGCGTCGGCGTCGGCAGGCGCTTCGGGGTCGAGCGTCCCGTCCGCGTCTGCGGCGGCGTCGGCCGGTCCGTCGGCTTCGGCGTCGGCCGGTCCGTCGGCATCGGCATCGACGAGCACCTCCGCGGCTCCGAGCGCAGCGGCGTCGCCCAGCCCGTAACGCGGAACCACGACAGATGGCCGGCGCGGAAGAGATGGCCGGTGAGCGCGCACGGATGGTCGAACGCCAGCTCGTGGCCCGGGACATCCGTGACGAGCGCGTGCTCGAGGCGATGGGCACCATCCCACGCGAGGCCTTCCTGAGCGAGGTCGATCGGGGGCGGGCCTACGCGGACGCGGCCGTCGGGATCGATGCCGGTCAGACGATCAGCCAGCCGTACATGGTCGCGCGCATGACGGAGCTGCTCGCGATCCGTCCCGGCGAACGCGTCCTTGAGCTCGGCACCGGGTCGGGCTACCAGGCCGCCGTGCTCGCAACGCTCGGAGCCGAGGTCCTCAGTCTGGAACGCCATCCCGAGCTCGCCCGCCAGGCCCGCGCGCGGCTGGATGACCTGGGCCTTGGTGAGCGCGTCCGGATCCAGGTTGCCGACGGCAGCCTGGGCGATCGTGCCAGTGGACCCTACGACGGGATCATCGTCACGGCCGCGGCCCCTGCCGTCCCCCAGGAACTTCGCGACCAACTCGCCGAGGGCGGTCGCCTCGTGATCCCGGTGGGTGCCCGCGACCTCCAGACCCTGCTCCTCGTGGAGCGCCACGGCAGTGACTGGATAGAAACCCCGCATGGAGGATGCATCTTCGTGCCCCTCATCGGCCCCGGCGGCTTCCCGGAATGAGCGCAGGAAGGCCCGGTCGGGCGGCTGGGCTCGGTATACTCGGCCGGCCATGACCCACGTCTTCGTCGCGCCCCATCCGGACGATGTCGCCCTCTCGTGTGGTGGCCTGATCGCCAGCCTGCGTGAACTCGGTCAGATGGTCACGATCGTCACGGTCTTCTCGGGCAACACGCCGGACGACGGCACGGGGCTGACCCAGTACCAGCGCGAGGCGCTCGGCTTCGGCAGCAAGACGATGTGGCCGGCCACGGAGGCCTTCAATCGAAGTTCCATCCTGGCCGACTTTCCCGAGGCCGCCCTCGTCCCGTCGTGGGCCGCCGGTGAGGCGCGACTCGAGGCGACCCAGCTCGATGCCGACGCCGCCGCGAAGCGCTTCTGGCAGCGCAGCTCGTGGTATCGCCGCGCCAGCATCCGCAATGAGTCGCTCGCGGGACAGGCCGTCATCGATGAGGTGCCGACCCAGGGCGCGGTCCTGACCGACGAGGTGATGGACGCCGCCGAGGCGGGCGACCTGATGGCTCGACGGCGGGTGGAGGACGAACGCTTCGCCTACTTCGCGGAGGCGTCGATCGTCTTCCTGGACCTGCCCGATGCGGTCTTCCGTGGCTACGCGGGAGATGACCAGTTGCTCGCCTCGCCCCGGGCGGACGATGTCGCGCCGTATGCCCTCCTTCGCGAGGAGATCGCGCGCCTGGAGCCGCAGAAGGTCTACCTGCCGCTGGGCGTCGGAGGTCACGTGGATCATCAGCTGTGCCGCGACGTCGGGCTGGCACTGCTCGCTGAGGGCCGGCGCTGGGTGATGCCCGGGCCGGACTATGGCGACATGGTGGTCTTCTACGAGGACTTCCCGTACAGCTACTGGAACGACTTCCGCGGCCTGGAGGACCTGGGCCCGGACGTCTTCGCGGCACTCCCCGGTGATCTGAGCCTTGCGCCGTCGTATGCCGATATCACGGATCAGCTGGAGCGCAAGATCACGGGCATCAGCCTGTACGAAAGCCAGATCGAGCGGCTGTTCGACGATCCGCGGGCGATGGCGGAGGCGACCCGCGCCTACGGCCGGGCGATGGCCGAGCTCGGCGGCGTGAGCGGATCCGCCGAGCGCTACTGGGTGACCGGCCGCGTCTGAGCCGATGACGGCCGGCGGCTGGCGTCGTGCCGACTGGCTAATCCTCGCCGCGGCGTTCGCCGCCGGGATCGCCATCCGCGTCGCCCTCCTGCCCACCCAGGGGCTGCGCGGCGACATCGACCAGTTCGTGGGCTGGGTCCACCACATCGCGACGAGCGGTCTGGGGAAGCTGTACGACGGCACGGAGGCGGGCCCCGTCACCTTCGGGCCGGTGATGGCTTACGTGTTGAGCCTCCTGAGCTCGGTCCAGCCGGCCTTCGCGAACGTCACAGACGCAGGTGACCCCGCGATCCGGGCCCTCATGAAGGTCCCGGCGTCGCTGGCGGACCTGGGGCTGGCGGCGCTCGTCGCCTTCGCGCTGCGCGACCGGCCGCGGGCGCGGTCCTGCTGGTGCCGGCGACCTGGTACGTGAGCGCATGGTGGGGCCAGTACGAATCGATCTTCATGCT
Organism: Chloroflexota bacterium; assembly: GCA_013698385.1. GTDB lineage: Bacteria > Chloroflexota > Limnocylindria > Limnocylindrales > CSP1-4 > SPCO01. The sequence continues at coordinate 7,520 of JACCVB010000220.1, read as the reverse complement.
GTCGGGACTGGCCGCGGCGATCGCCGCGGCCAACGGACGGAACGGGTTCGCGGCCGTGCTCATCGCCGTGTCCTTGTCCACGAAGCCGCAGGCGATCCCGTTCGTGCTGCCATCGTGGCGTGGTTCTGGGCGAGCGGCTATGCGGCGGGCGGGCTGCGCGGCGGCGTCCGGGAACTGGCACGGACGGGAACCGTCGGCCTGGCGGCCCTCGTCGTCCTGTGGCTGCCCTTCATCCCGGCCGGCGGACCGCTGGACTACCTGGCCAACCTATCCACGTACCAGGGTGAGATCTTCAACGTCCTTTCGCTGCGCGCGTGGAATGCGTGGTGGCTCCTCCAGGAGACGGCCGCAGGCGGCAACTTCATCGCGGACGACATCGCCCTCGCGGGGCCGATCACCTTCCGACACCTGGGGTTCGCCGTCACGGGGCTGCTGTCGCTGGTCGTCGCCGCGGGGATCATCCGCGATCCGCGGCCGCGCACCTTGTTCGTCGGGCTGGCCGCATCCGTGCTGACGTTCTTCACGTTCATGACTCAGATGCACGAGCGCTACGCCTACGCGACGCTGCTCTTCCTGATACTGCTGCTGCCCCAACGGATCGGACGGCTGTCGTGGGCGTGGCTCTGGCTCGCGTTCGCGGTCGTCTTCTCGCTCAACCTCGTGGCCGCGATCCCGCCCTCGCCGGAGATCGGGGCGCTGCTGCCGATCGCGGGCGCGCTGGGTGTCGTCGGATCGGTTGGCCTGATCGCCCTCACGGTCGTCGTCGTGCGCTCCGCGACGCGACCGCCGACCGCATGACCCCACGCCGAGGCCGCGCCGCGTTCGCCGTGGCGTCGACCGTCGCGTTCCTGACCATCCTGGGTCCTGGGCCTCAGGATGACCTTCGTCTCCGATGAGTGGGCATTCATCGAGTCGCGATCGCTGGGCGACCCATGATGGACTTCGACGCCGAGGCGACGCCCGCGCGGGGACCCGACCTGCGCTTCGTCCGTGGCTGGCTGGGCAGGTACTGGCTCGCGATCTGGTTCGGCGTGATCTTCGCGATCCGCCTGACGGCGATCGTCGGGGAGAACATCGGGTTCGACGCCCGCCTGTACCTGGCCGCAACGCGGGCCTGGCTGGCCGGCGACGAGCCGTGGATCGTGCTCCTGCACCAGCAATTCGCCGCCCCGCCGCCGACGCTCCTGCCGCTGGTCCCGTTCACCTTCCTACCTGAGTCGGTCGGGATCGCGACGCTCATCGCCCTGTCCGCGTTCGGGGTGGTCCTCACCATCCGATTGGTGGGCCTCCCCTGGTGGTGGCTGCTATTCCCGCCGTTCCTGGACTCCGTCATGAGCGGCAACCCGCAGGGCCTGCTCGTCCCGCTGATCCTCGTCGGCGCAGGACCGGTCGCGGCTTTCCTCAAGGTCTATGCCCTGATCCCGATCGTGCTCACGCTTCGATGGCGGGCGCTGCTGGTCACCTTCGGCGCGCTGCTGGTCACGGCGCCCATGCTGCCGTGGGCCTCGTACGTCGCCCATCTCGCCGAACTGTCGACAGCGCTGACCAACCAGTCCTCGGGCGGCCTCTCGGCGACGGCGATCCCGTGGCTCATCCCGATCGCTGTCGTGGCTCTCATCATGTGCGGACGGGAGAAGGCGGCTTGGCTGGCCGTCCCCGTCGTCTGGCCAGCCACGCAGTGGTACTACTCGACCCTCGCGGTCCCCGCGCTCAAAGGCGCCCCGGTCGCGGCGGCGCTCATGGCCATCAACATCCCCGGGGCCACGGTCGCGGCGGCGATCATCATCGCCTGGCAGGCCCGGCTGTTCACTCTCGATCGGTTGCGGGCGGCGTGGGTCGTTCGGGGCCCCGTCGCACCGGCCGACGGGCAGTCGTGAACAGGGCGCGGGCCATCGACTGGGCCTTCGTTCGACGAGCGACATGGTGGATCGTCCCGCTGGGGTTCTTCGCCCTGACGATCGTCGTGATTTACAAGTACGTCCTCAGTCCCAAGTGGCTCGGACTCGACGCCAGCCTGTATACAGCTGCGACGGGCGCATGGTTGAGCGGCCTCAACCCATGGGATGTCAGCCAGGACGGGGTCTACTTTGCCGCGCCGCCACCATCGCTACTGCCATATGTGGCGTTCGTTTGGATGCCCGCTGGATTGGTCAGCCTTGTCGTCGTTGCCATTTCCGTCGGACTCGCGGTACTGACCATCAGGACCCTTCGCCTGCCCTTCTGGTGGCTGGTCTTCCCCCCCTTGGTCGATGGCGTACTTGTCGGCAATGCGAACGTTGCGGTCCTCGCTTTGCTTGTCCTGGCCTCTGGTCGCCTCGCGCCCTTGGCGGTCTTCCTCAAGATCTACGCGCTCATCCCGATGATCGGCGAGCGTCGATGGCGGCAGGTCGGGATCACGGTCGCGCTGCTGGCGGCCTCGTTGCTCGTCTTGCCCTGGGGGTCCTGGTTCGCGCAGCTCGACCGGATCAACACCAACCTGGAACTGACATCCGCGACGACATCCGTCTTCGGGCAGCCGGTCCTGATGGCGATCGGTGTCGTCGCCCTCCTGTCGCTCGGGCTCCGTCGTGCGGGCTGGCTCGCCGTCCCGTTGCTCTGGCCAAACACGCAGCTACACTACGCGGCGATCTCGGTTCCGGGACTCACCCCGTACCTGGCATTGGTGTGGTGCTACCCGATTCCAGAGGTATGGCTCGCCGGGATTTGCGTGCTTGCAGTCCATGACCGATTCATCAAGGTGCCGGGTCAGACCGGTACGGTTGGTCCTAGCGATTGACTCTGCGGCGAAGCCAACGACCCGCGAACGCGATCCGGTACCAGTGAAGGTAGTGCGGCAGCCACTGCCGGAGTTTGAAATTGCTCTGCCCCGCAGTGCGATCGCGCCACGTCGTGGGGACCTCGGCCACGCGGCGGCCTGCCAAGGTTGCCTTGACCGTGAGTTCGAGCGAGTTCGAAACCCGCCGTGCTTTCGATCGTGACCGTATCCAGGAACCGCCTCGAGTAAAGCTTGAAGTTGTTCGTCGGATCATGCGTCCGAACACCGGCGAACCAATGCAGCGTCAGGCCCGCGACGCGGCTCAACAAGCGTTTCAGCGGTGGACCGCCAAGCTGGCGCCCGCCAGGCATGTAGCGAGAGGCTGCGACGACGTCGGCGCCGCTAAACGCGAGCTCGACCATCGAGTCGACGACGTGCGGTTCATCCGATCCGTCCGACATGGAAATCAGCACGTACTCGCCGCTTGATGCTGCAATGCCGGCCTTCATGGCGTTCAGGACCCCGCGACCGAAGTCGTGCGGAGACCATGGATGGTCGGCAGCTCCGCCGCCAGCCGCTCCAGAACCGGCACCGTTGGGTCCTCGTCGAAGTCGTAGACGACGAGAATCTCATGTGAGGCGCTCACAGCCGCCGTCATCGCCCGGAGGATGGGCTCGACCGCTGCGCCTTCCCTGAAGACAGGCATCACGATGGAGAGGTTGCCTGCTGCACCCGGTGGGCGCGGGATACGGTCGACGACTCGACCCGCGTTCAACCCGACCACGCCCGCACGCCATCGATGACTTTGGGCCGGCCTAGTGGCGACGACCCGCGGACGGGCAGCCGACATTGGTTACGTCGCACCGTTGGGCACCTGAGCCCCTCTTGCCGGCCCGCCAAGACTGGTCGCAAGTGACACGCCAATGATCGTGAGGAGCCAAACTGGCCGATTCAACTCCGGAACTATTGAGGACGCGCTGTTCATCGCGAGGAAGGCCACGATAAGTAGCTTAGTGTGCGCGGCTGCACGCGGCCAAGCCGCCGCGGAGACCACAACCGTCGCTACCAAGTAGTGGTTCCAGATCGTGCCGGACACGAAGAGCAGTGCCATTACGGCACCGGACACGGCGGCGAGCCAATCCCGGCGTAGCCCAGCGCGGACACTGGCGACGACGCCGATGGCTGTCAATCCGTAGCCAAGAGCTGATCCGAACCACGCCAATCCAGCGGAGCCAAGAACGGCAGTTGGAGCGAGGTTGTCATTCCCCTCGCCTGGCGGGAACTGGATGATGTTCGGGAGCACCCGAATCCAGGCAATCCATGCAGCCGGCGCGACTAAAGACGAAGGCTGATGCTGCAAGCCCCAACGCAAGAACCGTGAGTAGCAGGCTTCGATGGCGATTCGGCGCTGCTATCCAAGGAAGGAGCAGCAGAGCTGGAGTCATCTTCACGAGAGCGAGCGAAGGAAGGGCAACGAGTCCTAGTCGTGGCCACATCAACGCGGCTGCGACCGCAATTCCGACGAAGCCGCTCACGTTGCCGACCAGCGCCGCGAACTGGACGGGTGCCGACGTGGCGACGGTGAAAATCAGCAGCAGCGCGACCGAGGTCGTGTTTTGCTGTCCTCCACCCCAGCGATACATAAGAGGAATCGCAATCGACATGGCGAGAACCTGCGTATACGCCCAAGCCAGCGCGAACAGGTCCTCCGGAACGGCGAGGATGAGAGTGAATAGCTGAGCCAAGGCTGGGGTATACACGTACGCGATCTCGACGTTCTCCAATCGATTCGCGATCGGCCCGATTGACAAGTCAGAGTGATACGGGCTACCGCTAACGATCAGCCGTTCCGCTCCAGCCGAGTACGCACGAAGGTCAAGGCCCAGGAAGAGTGAAGTGCCGCCAGGCATCGACCAAGTTTGCAGCCATGAAAGTGCAATGAGGAGCAACAGTGTTAGAACTGCGAGCACTTGGACTGGACGCGGACGATCCAACAGAGGATCCTACGTTCGATGCTGTCTGATGGGCCGCGACGCAGGCTTGTGCTCATGAGTGGGCGAGTGCGGGTTGTAGCCATTCAACTCAGATGCACAACGGTTCGATAGAACCGGGGGACACGCGGTGGCCGCGAGCGCCTGGGATGTCGACCAGCGCAGCGCTCGTCCGGGCGACGCACCATTGAGGAGGCGCGTCACAACGCGCCGGCCTCGACTTCCTCCCGGATCCACGGGATGACCTCGTCGAGCATCTCCGACAGGGAGGTCGTTGCCTCGAAGCCGAGCAGCTCGCGCCCCTTGCGCACGTCCGGGACGCGCAGCTGGACGTCGTGCTCGAACGGCGAATCCGACACGTAGTGGAATGGGCGATCTGGGCCGTGGACCTTGTGCCAGATCGCATGCGCCAGCTCCAGCACGGTGGTCGAGGCAGCCGTGGAGAGGTTGACATCGTCGTTGACGGCCTGGTCAGATTCCATGGCGAGGCGGATGCCATGGGCCAGGTCGCCGCCGTAGGTGTAGTGACGGACCTGCGAGCCATCGCCCAGGATGTGCAGCGGGTCCTGATCCTTGAGCACCTTGAGCGCCAGATCGGGCACGACGTGCGAGAGGGCAAACTTCACGTTGCCGCTCATGATGTCCGTGTCGCGCAGCGCCCGGCGCTCCCCGATGCCAACGCAGTTGAACGGGCGGACGATGGTGTATGGCAGCAGGTACTGCTCCCAGGCGCCCTTCGCGAAATACTCCGAGGCGAGTTTCTGGAACCCGTACGTGCTGATCGGCGGCGGCGACGTGAGCTCGGCGCCTTCGGGCGTCGGAAAGACGGTCGCCGACTCGTAGACCATCGACGAGGACATCACGATGATTCGCTGGAGGCGCCCATCACGATGGGCGGCGATCGCCGCGTCGAAGGTGGAGGCCAGGATCCGCTCGTTCTCGGCCAGCAGGTCGTAGGCGAATTCGTGGAAGTAGCTGATCCCGCCGATCATCGCCGCCGAGGCGACGATCTGGTCCACGTCCGACGCCAGCTCGCGCATGAGCGCCGCGTCCTTGGCGTCGCCCTCCACGAACCGGTACCCCGGGTGATCGTCGTACGACTTCACCAGCCGGCCGTACTTGCTGAAGTCGTCGAGGCCCACGACCTCATGACCCGCCTCCAGCAGTTCCGGGACGAGGTAGCCGTTGATGAACCCGGCGGCGCCGGTGACGAGAATGCGCATCAGGGGCTTGTCTGACGACGGCGATAGATGGCCGCGTACGAGAGCCCGAACGGGACCGGGACGCGATGCCGGACCAGCAGCGCCTCGGCGCCGAAGATCAGTGACAGTGTCCGGTTGATCCAGCGAGGCGGGATGCGCTCCTGGTTGCCAAGGTCCAGCCCCAGGACACGCTCCGCGAAGCGGTAGACCATCGCGATCGGGGACAGGAAGATGTTGAACGGGGTGAGCCGGACCAGCTCCACGTCGCACTTCGCGAACAGGTGTTCCAGCTGGCGCCGGCCATACCGACGGTGATGGTGGAGTCGGCGATCGTGCGAGCCCCACAACGCCTGGTGCGCCGGGACCGTGACGACCAGCCAACCGCCCGGTCGGACGAGCTTGACGAGCGCCTCCGCCGATTCGGCGTCGTCCTTCACGTGCTCCAGGACGTCCAACGCCGCGACGAGATCGAACGATCCCTGGGCGTACGGGAGCTCCGACGGCAGGGCGCCCTGCCGGATGTCGACGTCGGGATGCCGGCCTTTGGCGAACTCGATCGCATCGAGATGCGGCTCGAAGGCAGTGATGTGGCCGCGTCGCGACAATGTCGCAAGGTTCCCGCCGGTCCCGCAGCCGGCTTCCAGGATCGACCCGGAGTCGGGCAGCTGGATGCCGTCGAGGAGCGCGTCGATCACGGCTCGCCGTCCGACGAACCACCAGTGTGTCGCCTCCGTGGCGGCCATATGCGTGAATGCGGCGCGATCCATGTCTGTTCCCCCGATCGCTAGAGCTGGATGCCCTGGCCCATCGCGCCCCACACATCGACAAGGTCCTTGCCGCCGATCGCCAGGTTGCGATAGGCCTGGTGAGGTGCTCCGAGGACGAGGACGTCGCTCTCCTTGAGCACGCAGTCCAATGTGGTGAGTCGGTCGTCCTCGACGAAGGGATCCGTGCACACGACACGAGCTCCCGCCCAGGCGAGAAGCTTGCGCAGCTTGTAGGAAAGCGACGCACGGGTATCGTCGGATTCGGCCTTGAAGGCCATGCCCAGGATGCCCACGGTCCTGCCCTGCAATCCGCCGTAGCGGCGCTCCAGGGCGGACACGATGTAGGCACGCAGGCCCTCGTTGACCTGCATCGCCGCCTGGCCCATCGGGAAGTGGTCGGCGGTGAAGGCGGAGAGCTGCATCGTGTCCTTGAACAGGCACGGCCCCGCGGCAAAGCCCGGGCCTGGTAGGTCCTTGGCGCGCGGGTAGTCCTCGCGGACCGCCCGCAGGACGTTCGTGTAGTCCACGCCGGCCTGGTCCGCGATCATGAAGAACTGGTTGGCCACGGCGAACTTCATGTAGCGCCAGGTGTTGGTGAACAGCTTCGCGAGCTCGGCTTCCTTGGTCGTCGTCCGGATCGTCTTCGCGGCGACCCGCTCGAACAGGGCCGTCGCGCGCTCGGCAGCACGGTCTTCATCGGCGCCGATGATCTGCGGCAGCGTGTGCAGTTCCTCGAGGGCGTGGCCTTCGGCGATCCGTTCCGGGCAGAACGCGACGTCTACGCGGCAGCCGGCTTCCGCGAGAT
>JACCVB010000212.1 GCA_013698385.1 Chloroflexota bacterium | reverse complement strand
CGGCCTGGCACTGGGTCTCGATCCCCTCGGGGACGACCCCGATGCCAAGGCCGTGGGCGAGCGAGATGACCGCGTCAACGATGGACCGGTCCACGGCGTCGTCGATCCCGCTCACGAACGAGCGATCGATCTTGAGCGTGTCCAGGGGCAGGTGCTTGAGGTAGGCGAGGGACGAATAGCCGGTCCCGAAGTCGTCCAGCACGAGCTGGACGCCCAGCTCGCGCAGCCGGCCCAGCGCCCGGATGCCGGCCTCCGACTGGTCCATCACGACGCTCTCCGTGATCTCGAGTTCGAGCGCGCTCGGGTGGAGCCCGGTGTCGGCCAGGATGGCGGCGACGTCCTCGGCCAGGTCGGCCTGGACGAACTGACGGGCGGACAGGTTGACCGAGACGAACGTGGTGCCACCATTCGGTGACGCCGGCCAGCTGCGTGCCTGGCGACAGGCGGTCTCGAGCACCCAGCGGCCCAGCGGCAGGATCAGGCCGGTCTCTTCCGCGAGGGGGATGAACGCCATGGGCGGGACCAGCCCCCGCTTGGGATGCTGCCAGCGGACGAGCGCCTCGAAGCCGACGATGGCCGTCGTGGCAAGGTTGACGATCGGCTGGTAATGGACCCGCAGCTCCCCACGCTCCAGGGCGCCGCGCAGGTCGTTCTCGAGATCGAACCGTTCCATCGTCTGGTCGCTCATCGACGCTTCGAACAGCGCGATGCGCCGGCTGGGATCCGACTTGGCGCGGACCATCGCGATCCCGCCTCGCGCAACAGTTCGTCCGGGGTGCAGCGCGGTTCGTCGCCCAGGGCGATGCCCATCGAGGCGCTGATGAACCACTCGCGCCCGTTCAGTGGGAACGGCGTCCGCAGATCCGTGCCGATCGATTCCGCGATGGCTCGCGCTTCATCGGCGCCGCTGACGGGGTCGAGCACGACCGCGAACTCATCGCCCCCGAATCGGGCGACCGTGTCGCCGGGTCGCAGCCGGTGGGTCAACCGCTGGCCGACCGCCATCAGCAGCCGATCGCCGACCGCGTGACCCAGGCTTTCATTGATGACCATGAACCGGTCAAGGTCGAGCAGGATGACGGCGACGCCTTCCCCGTCATCGCCGCGATGACCCGCCAGGCCATGGGCGATCCGGTCGACCAGGAGTTCGCGGTTGGGCAGACCCGTCGTCGGGTCATAGAACGCGCCGCGCCGGGCCGCATCCACGAGCCGGGCGTTGTCAAGGCCGATGGACGCGAGTTTCGCGAAGCTGGTCAGCGTATCGATGTCGCGCGGGCCGAAGGTTCGACCGCTATCGCCGGCAGACAGCCCGAGGACGCCGATGACGCGACCGCCGGCCGTGAGGGGCACGGCGACCACGGCGCCGAACCTGCCGACGGGCATCCCCGGCATCCGTCCCTGCCAGCCGTCGTAGTCTTCGATCGCGATCGCGCGCCCATCGCTCAGGACCGCTCCGCCGATGCCCGTGGTCGGGGCGATCCGCAGGCCGAGCATGTCGGTGTACAGGCCGGTGCCGGCGCTCAGGACCAGTGCCGAACCGTCGGCCTCGAGCAGGTTCACGAACGCGTGCGGCGTCCCGAGCGCGGCCGTCGCGCGGGCAAGGATGGACTCGATCATGCCTTCCTGGTCATGCCGGTCCAGCAGGGCCAACGCCGTGTCGTCCAGGGCCCGCAGGTAGGGCTCCGCGAGCGCTCCGCCCCGGCGTGCCGGGTCGCTGGGCTTGAGCTGATACAGGGCGCGGTCCGCGACGGCGACCAGTTCCGCCTTCGTGTGGCCGTCGGCCGGATAGCAGGCGACGCCGGCGCTGATCGTCACCGGCGGCCCACCGCTCGCGGCGGCCCGCTCCCTGACCGCCCGACGGATCCGCTCCGCGACCTCGTGCGCGACGAGCCGGTCGGCTCCCGGCAAGATCGCGGCGAACTCGTCGCCGCCATAGCGATAGACATGGTCGTCCTCGCGCGTGGCCCCGGTCATCGCCTGGGCGATCTGGGCCAGCAGCGCGTCGCCCGCCGGATGGCCGAGCGCATCGTTGAAGGCCTTGAACGCGTCGAGGTCCAGCATCAGCACGGCGAAGGGCCGGGCCAGCGCGACGATCTCGCCCAGTTCGCGCTGGAAGGCCCCGTGGTTTCGCAGACCGGTCAGGGCGTCGTGTTCCGCCCGGACCTGGACCTCGCCGTGCGTCTGGGCATTCTGGAGCGCGATCGAGGCCTGCCCCGCGAACAGTTTGTCAGCTCGAACTCGTTGTCCGTGAAGTACGCCTCCTCGGTTCCCATCCGTCCGACATTGAGGGT
>JACCVB010000187.1 GCA_013698385.1 Chloroflexota bacterium | reverse complement strand
GTCAGTGCCTTCGCGCGGCGGATCCTGCCCCTGGCGCTCACGATCGGTGTCTGGCTCGTGGCGTCCATCGTGGTCGGTCGCCTCTACCCCGAAGGCATCCAGTTCTTCACGGTCAAGCCCAACCAGTACGCCCAGGAAGAGCCGTACATCGCCAACAACATCGCGATGACCCGCCTCGCCTTCGGCCTGTCCGACTGGGAGGATCGGCCGTTCCGTGGCGAGGCCGTCCTCACCCAGCAGGCGATCGACGGCGAAGCGGACACGTTCCGCAACGTTCGCCTGTGGGACTACCGGCCGTTGAGCACGACCCTGGACCAGCTCCAGACGGTCCGGCGCTACTACACCTTCCCCGACGTGGACACGGACCGCTACGTCATCGATGGCGTCCAGCGCCAGGTCATGCTCGCGGGCCGCGAGCTGGCTCTCGACCAGAATCCGAGGGCGGTCGGCTTCGTCAACGAGCGGATCATCTATACCCACGGGATCGGCCTCGCCATGGTGCCGGTCAACGAGGTCGCCAACGAAGGCCAGCCGCGGCTGTTCATCGGGAACCTGCCGCCGGTCTCGACGGCGGGCGTCCCGACGGTCACGGAGCCGCGCATCTACTTCGGGGAGCGGACCTCCTCGTACATCGTCGTCGGGGCGAAACTCCAGGAGTTCGATTACCCGACCGGTGCCGACGAGGCCGGTGGCGCGGGCACGAACACGAGCTGGACGGGAACGACCGGACTGCGCCTGGGCGACCCGCTGACGCGCCTCCTGTTCGCGCTGCGCTTCCGCGACCTCGACCTGCTCATCAGCGACCAGGTCACACCGGACAGCCAGCTCCTGTTCAACCGGGCGCTCGGCGATCGACTCGATCGCATCGCGCCGTTCCTGCGCTACGACAAGGATCCGTACCTCGTGGTCGACGGCGACGGTCGGCTGCAGTACGTCCAGGACGCGTACACCGTCTCGGATCGGTTCCCGCATGCCCAGGAGTTCGACCCACGCTCGCTGGCGACCACGGCCCTCGGGGGCGGGTCGTTCAACTACATCCGCAATTCGGTCAAGGTCACGATGGACGCCTACGACGGCACGATGCGCTTCTACGTGTCCGATCCGAACGACCCGATCATCCGCGCCTACCAGGGCGTCTTCCCGACGCTCTTCCAGCCGCTGTCCCAGATGCCGGAGGCCTTGCGCGCCCATCTGCGAGTGCCCGAGGAGCTGTTCAACGTCCAGACCCGCGTGTTCGGCCGCTATCACGTCACGAACACCCAACAGTTCTTCATCAGCGACGACCTGTGGACCGTCCCCCAGGGTCAGACGAGCGAACAGACCCTGCCGTCCGAGGCGTACTACGTGGTCATGCGTATGCCCGGCGAATCGAAGGCCGAGTTCCTGCTCCTCCAGCCGATGGTCCCGATCAACCGTCCGAACATGATCGCCTGGATCGCTGCGCGCAACGACGAACCGAATTACGGCGGCACCCGGGTCTACCGCTTCCCGTCCGCGACGTCCATCTTCGGGCCCGCCCAGATCGAGGCGCGGATCGACCAGGACGCGATCATCAGCCAGCAGATCACGCTCTGGAGCCAGGCCGGCAGCAATGTCATCCGGGGCAACCTGATCGTCGTCCCGGTCGGCGATTCGTTGCTGTACTTCCAGCCGGTCTACCTGCAGTCGACTGGGTCGGCCTTCCCCGAATTCCGGCGGATCGTCGTGGCGTCGCCGCGTCAGGTCGTGTGGGCCGAGACGTTGAGCGAGGCGCTGCGCCTCCTCCTGGCCGCGGAGGCCCGCGCAGGCCCCGGGTCGTCTCCCGGATCGTCTCCCGGGCCCGCTCCTGGATCGAGCCCCGCTCCGGGGGCCACGCCGACGCCGGCGCCGACGCCCGGAGGCCCACCCGCGTCGCCCGGACCGGTCGAGCCTCTTCCGGCCGATATCGGCGGCTTGATCACCTATGCGAACACGCACTTCGAGCTGGCCCAGACAGCGCTGCGCGACGGCGACTTCGCCCGCTACGGCAACGAGATCGCGATGGTGGAGGCGGCACTTCGGCAGCTGGACGCGCTGGCCCCGGGCCTGGGCATCCCATCGCCGGCGCCGTCGTCCGTGGGCCCGCCGCCGTCGGCCAGCCCCGCGCCGTCGGCCAGCCCCGCGCCGTGACCCTCGGGGCGACCATGGTCGCCTCGCTCCTGGCGACCATGGCGCGCCCCGTCACCTGCCCGCTGGCACTCACCGCCTTCCTGCTCCGGGGCGGCTTGGTCGTGGTCGTTGCCCCGATCGTCGTCCTGCCGAGCGCGGTCGGCTTGGCCAACGTCCTGGGTCCGGCCGTGACCCGGATCGCGCTGGGCGGCACGATCCAGGCGATCGCCCAGATCGTGGTCGGTGCCATCGTCTTCGGTCTGATCTGGCTCGTAAGCCTCGGGTCCCTGGCCGCCGCCGCGGAGGCTGAGACCGTCCGTCTGGTCGGCCTGGAGGAAGGGCTGATCTCGATCCCGGATCCCACCCTCGATCCCCGCCTGCCCGGTCGTCTCGTGCGACGGATCGTGGTCATCCGATCGCTCGCGACGCTGCCGCTCGTGCTGGTGCTGGCCTGGGCGGTGCCCAGCCTCATCGCCGCGACCTATCGAGAGCTGACCATCCCGTCCAGCCTGGATGGGCCGCTCGTGGAACGGGTCATCAGCGGCGTCCCCCTGGCCCTCATGGCCGTGGCGATCGCCTGGATGCTGAGTCAGAGCGTCGCCGCCGCCGCGGTCCGTGCGACGGTCCTGGTCGGGTCCGACGTGCGCGATTCGATCCGGTTCGCCGTTCGTCTGGTCATTCGTCGACCGGGCGCTGTCGTGGTTGCGTTCGCCCTGCCGTCTGCGGTCCTCGGGCTCGTCGTCCTGCTGGCGGGACTCGCCGGGGCGGCCGGCTGGAGTGCCGTACGCGCCGCCCTGACCGGTGGTACGCCGAACTTCAGCGACGCCCTGGGGGTCCTCGGCTTCGTCGCCTTGTGGCTGGCCGGACTCGGGCTGATCTCGGTCGTGGCCGCTTGGCGTGGGGCGGTCTGGACGACGCTCGTGGCGGGCACCATCGGGACCATTCGGGCAACCTGGGACGGCCGACCGGGTGACTGGCCGCGAGCTCGAGTCTCTGGCACGCTTGCGAGCCTTCGGCCGGGCGAGGCCGATCCCCGACGAGGAGAGCCATGACGGCGCAGTCGATCGTGTGCGGGGCGTGTGCCGCCGCGGTGCCGTACGGGCGCTTGTCCTGTCCTGCGTGTGGGGAACTCCTGGCCTCGGTCGCGGGTGGGAGCCGGCGGAACCCGATCGTCCGGGTCGCGCCGCCGACGCTACCGACACTGATGGTGGCGCCGCCCCTCGCCCCCGGATCCTACGTTCCGCCGATGTCCGTCGCGCCGGCGGTGCCCGCTGTGCCGGCTGTGGCCGACGCGCCGGCCGTCCCCGCCGTGCCCGGGGGAGCCGCGGCACCGGCGCGAGCCTGGGGCACCGCCGGCAATCCGCCAGCGGACCTGCCAAATGGCGGTCGTGCTGCCGACGAGATCCGTGCGGCGCGGCGGCCATCCCACGCAGCGCACGTTCGTGAGGCGAGCTCCTGGCTCGCCGTCGCTGGATCCGCGCTGGCGCTGGCCGGCTTCCTGTTGCCGTGGGCGAGCAGCGTCATCGGTGCCAGGGGCGTTGGCTACTTCGACCGCTGGGGCCTCGCGGGGCCTGGTCATTGGCTCGTCGCGATCGCCTTGCTCGTGGTCCTGGCGCTTGGGATCCTGGCCAACCCGCTCCCGAACTGGATCCGCTCCGGTGTCGCCGGGATGATCCTTGGGTCGCTATCGATCGGGCTGACGTGGCCGTATCTGTTTGCCCTGCCGGGTGCCCAGGCCGGGGCGCTCATCATCTTCGCCGGCGCCGCGCTGCTCCTGCTCGCGGGCATCGCCGCCATCGCGACCGACCGTCACGCGGCGCCGGACCGACCCGTCTGACCCCGACGACCTAGCCCATCAGACAGGTTCGCCGAACGCCCCTGCTACACTGCGCCGGTCGTCGCCCACGGGGGATGCACGCTGGGCTCGGCTGCTTCGATCCATACGGAGGCACCTCCACAGGCCATGGACCAGATCCTCGCCGGCATCGGGGAGACGATCGGCGGCATCATCGGAAGCCCGATCGTCCAACTCGGGCTGCGCATGATCGCGATCTACCTGATCGTCATCTGGATCGCGTCGGCCTACTGGGCCTTCCGCGATATACAGCAACGGTCGGACAACGCCATCCTGCCGTACCTGGTCGCCGCCGGGATCATCGTGTTCACGCCGGTCTTCTTCATCTTCGCCGTGTGGGTCTACAAGATCATCCGCCCGCACGAGAAGATCGGCGAGGTCTGGGAGCGCAATCTCGCCGAGGAGGCGCTCCTGGCTGAGGTCGAGGCGATCCGGCATTGCCCCGCCTGCGAGCGACGGGTCAACGAGGAATGGATCATCTGCCCGTCGTGTCGGACTCGGCTGAACCGGGTCTGCCCCAACTGCAGCCGTCTGGTCGGCCTGGATTGGTCCCTGTGCGCCTGGTGTGGCAAGGACTTCGAGCGCCGTGATGCCGTGGCTGCGGCGACCGCCATGGAACCGCTGGGCGCTGGCCTCGAGCCGACGGGCCGGATCGGGGTCTCGAGTCCCGAGACGATCGTGGACGGCAGTCCCGTGCCGGCCGGAGTCACGACGTCGGTCCGTTCCTCGGGACAAGCGCGGCGGTCGGGCTCGCGGCCGGCCAACGCCCAGGATCCGCTGCCCGAACGTTGACTTCGCACGAAGACGAGGCCGAGCCGGCGGAGCGACCCGCGGTCCCGGCCAGCATATCGATCCCAGCGGATGCCCCTTCAGCTCGACTTGGCGCGGGCACGTTCACGATCGATGGGCGCGCTGCTCCCGCCCTGTTCGTGATCGGCTGGCTGGCCACCGTGCTGGGTCTCGGCATCCTGGCCATCGGCGTGCTGTCGGGACCCGGCGGAGTGGCCACCGTGCTGTCCCTGGTGGGCCTCGTCCTGACGTCGGTCGGACTGGTGGCCGGCGCGGGCTCGCAGGGGATCGAGCGTCGCGCCCGCGCCCGCGCCGCGTATCGTGGCCCGTCGCCGGTCCTCGTCTTCGCGGCCTCGATCCCCATCTCGCTGCTGGCGATCGTGGCGCTCACGGTGCCGATCAGCCTGGTCGGCCTCGCGGTCGACGGTCCGGTGGGCCGGTTCGCGTCGGTGGCGGCCCAGGCCGTCCTCTACATCGGTCTCGTGCGCCTGCTCGTCGTGGATGCGGGCGCGCTCAGCTGGGCGGAGATGGGCTTCCGCCGGCCAGACGCGGCGGCCATCCGTGAACTCGGGCGTGGGGCGGCGTGGGCTCTGCCGGTCATCGCAGCGACCCTGCCACTGGCCGTGCTCCTGCGGCTCCTGCTCCCGGTCATGCCGCAGAGTCCCTTGCCGCCGACCGGCGAGACGGCAGGCTTCCTCATCCAGCTCGTTGCGGGCGCCGTGATCGCGCCGGTCGGCGAGGAGATCCTGTTCCGGGGGCTCGCAACGACAGCCTGGGTCCGTTCCCTCGGGGTGCGGCGCGGTCTGATCCGTGGTGCCCTGTTCTTCGCGGTCGTCCACGTCCTGACGATCTCCGGAGCTTCGGCGTCCGAGGCGGGTTCGCTGGCCCTCGTCGGGTTCGCCACGCGAATCCCGGTCGCCCTGGCACTTGGCTGGCTGTTCGTTCGAAGCGGCTCGATCTGGGTCCCGATCGGGTTGCATGCGACGTTCAACGCGATCCTGCTGATCCTGGGTGAAGTGGCGCTTCGACAGGTCGGGTAAGCGGGGTCGGGCGGGGTGCGCCGGCTGCGCCGGGGCCAAGTACGAGGTGAGTGGCTGGTGAGGGCCGCCCGATAGGCTTCGCGTCGTCCTCAAGGTCCGGATGGCGGGGGGAATCGGCGGGCTCCCGTCGTCCGGACCGGGGACATCCAACGTCCGCAGAGCCGGAGGGCCACGTGATCGATCCACCCATCGCTCCAGCGCGCACCGGCCATGCGATCCGGGAGCTGCCGGCCGCCGAGCGGCCCCGTGAGCGGCTCGCCCAGCGCGGGCCCGGCGGACTGACCGCGGCCGAGCTCATCGCGCTGTTGTGGGGCAGCGGCACCCGAGGCCGGTCTGCCCTGGACCTGGCGACGGACGCGCTGGCCTCCCACGATGGGCTGACCGGCCTGGCCCGGGCGGACGACCTGGAGCTTGCCGCACTGCCGGGTATCGGCGCCGCCAAGTGCGCCCAGTTGCAGGCGGCGTTCGAGCTCGGACGGCGGCTCATGGCCGACTGGCCGGCGGGCCGCTGGTCCATCCGAGGACCGCACGACGTGGCCGACCGGCTGATCCTCCAGATGGGACGGCTCGAACGCGAGGAATTGCGGGTCGTGATCCTGGACACGAAGAACCACGTCCTGCGGGTCACCACGGTGTACCAGGGCAACGTGAGCTCATCACTGGTGCGCGTCGGCGAGTTGTATCGCGACGCCGTTCGACTCAATGCCGCGGCCATCATCCTGGTCCACAACCATCCGTCCGGGGACCCGACGCCATCACCCGATGACCTTCACCTGACGGCCGAGGCACTGGCCGCCGGGCGCCTCCTGGATATCGGCCTGCTGGACCACCTGGTGATCGGCCACGACGCCTACGTCTCGCTGCGGGATCGAGGCGTCTCGTTCGACCGAGTCGCGCCGGCCCTGCGCGCGGCGGGTTCCTGAGCAGTCCGATCGGCGTGGCCGGCGCCCCGAGGGCGACGACCAACGAGCTCGAGCGCGCGCCCACGACCACGACCGTCGAGCTCCGGCCCACGACCATGAACGATGTGCGTCTCAGGCACGTTATGGCTGATGGAAGCCGCCCGATCGGCCTTAGAACTGGCTCCATCATGCAGAGCGTGCCGCCAGGACCGCGGAACGTCGCTCACGGAGTCGAATCCGCGTGTCGCGGGGTCGAAACCGGGCGATCCGACGCTGGTTTCGGCCATAGCGTGGCCCTCATGCACATCCTTCATGATCGTTGCCCTGGGAGCCCGGTTCGCCAGGAGGAACGCCGCCGCTGGCGACTCAGCACCGCGAGCCGCCGCGCCCGTTCGCGACTCCGCCGGGCCGCGGCCCCGTTCGCGACCGCGGCGAGC
>JACCVB010000180.1 GCA_013698385.1 Chloroflexota bacterium | reverse complement strand
CCGTCCGATCCGATGATGATGACGTTGGTCGACGGCGGATTGAGCACGGTATCGCCGAAATCCGCGGCGAGCGCCCTGGACAGATCCCGGTCGGCGATCACGTAGCTGAAGTCGAAGCCGTTCTCGTTGCTGTAGGCGACGAGCTGCTCGGCCGATTCGGACGCCTCCACGTCCACGCCGATCCAGACGACCTTCGCCTGATCGAGTCGGCCCAACGCTTCCATGGCTCGCTGCTGCTGCGCACGGCAGTTGGCGCACCAGATCGCCATCGGTTCGACGAAGACGATCGAGCCGGATGCGACGAGGTCGGCGATCCGGAACGCGTCGCCGGTTCGCACGTTGGTGAGGGTCGCCGTCGCCCACGGTTGAGTCAGGGTCACGCCCGTGGCTGGCGAAGTTGGCGAAGCTGCCGGCTCGACGGAGGCACCCGCCGCAGGGGAGGCAGCTGGCTCGGTCGCCGTCGGTGGCGCGCCCGAAGAAGCTCCCGAAGACACGGACGGGGCGATCGGAGATGCACCGGCGGATCCGCCGCTGGTCGAGCAGGCGCTGGCGACAATGGCGATCGACAGCAGGGCGGGGAGGCGGCGGGTGCGCTGGATCATTCGGACCTCATGGTCGGTTGCGGCGGCTGGACCTCGTCCCGGGGGAGCATCGGGCCGTTCTGTGACCGGAGGATGACAGTGATCAGTCAGTGGCCACCGGCTTCCCGATGATCCCCTTCCACGACCCTTCCTCGATGAAGTGCAGGAACGCTTCGTCCACCGGCCCGAGTCGCTTGTCCCGTGCATAGACGAGATGCCACAGCCGATGCAGCGGGAAGCCGACGACCGGCAGCTCCACCAGGTGGCCGATCTGGACCTCGAGACCGGTGGCGAAACGCGACAGGATGGAGACACCCAGGTCCTGGGCGACCGCCCGCTTGATCGCCCCGTTGCTGGCCAGCTCCATGACCGGACGGACGGACAGCCCGGCGGCCTCCAGCGCTTCCTCGGTCGTCTCCCGGGTGCCGGAACCGGGCTCACGCACGATGAACGGTTCGGCGGCCAGCTCGGCGAGGGTCACCCGCTTTCGGCGAGCCAGCCGGTGGCGGGGTGAGGCGATCGCCACGAGCTCATTCGCCAGGAACGGGCGCACGATCAGGGGGACTGGCGGGTTCTCCCAGCGCCGGCCGCTGACGACGAAGTCCACCTCGTTCGCGACGAGTCGCCCGTAGAGGCCCTGTCGGTCGTCCACCCCGAGCCGCATCTCGACCGAGGGGTGCTGCTGGCGGAACGCACCCAGCAGGTCCGGCAGGACGTAGATCCCGACGGTCGTGTCGCCGGCGAGGCGAAGGGTGCCCCGGCGCAGCCCCCGCAATTCGTCCAGGGCCGTCCCCGCTGCCTCGAATTCGCTCAGGATCCGCCTCGCGTGCTCGTGGACCAGCTCGCCGACCTGCGTGAGCTGGACCTTCCGCCCGATCACCTCGAGCAGCGGCATGCCGACCGTCGTCGCAAGGGCTTTCAGCTGGTGCGAGATGGCGGGCTGACTGAGACCGAGGGCAAGACCGGCCCGGGAAAATCCGCCGTGCTCCACGACTGCGGTCAGCAGTCGCAGCTGATGGACCGATACCAGTTGATCGAAGTTCGGGGCGAGCGGCTGGGGCGTGCGGGCCGTGGACTTGACCATGGCCCTAGATTATACGATTCATGCGCACGATGCATTGGACCTCATCGCTTCGCCCGACTACGCTCCCCTCCAGATCCAGCGTGGGTCGGAAGGAGCACCAGGTGACGACGGCGACCGATGGTCCAGATCCGCTCGAGGCGGCGGACCGTTACCGAGCGGGGGTCCTCATGTACGCCCAGATGGGCTACTGGGCACCGGACTACGAGCCCAGGGCGACGGATGTGCTCGCCCTCTTCCGGATCACCCCACAGGACGGCGTGGATCCCGAGGAAGCCGCGGCGGCCGTGGCCGGGGAATCGTCCACGGCGACCTGGACCGTCGTCTGGACGGATCGACTGACGGCCGCCGACACCTATCGCGCCAAGGCCTACAAGGTGGAGCCGGTCCCGAACTCGCCGGACCAGTTCTTCGCCTACATCGCCTACGATCTCGACCTGTTCGAGCCGGGCTCCACCGCCAACCTGACGGCGTCGATCATCGGCAACGTGTTCGGGTTCAAGCCGCTGATGGCGCTGCGCCTCGAGGACATGCGCTTCCCGGTAGCCTACGTCAAGACATTCGACGGGCCGCCGACCGGGATCGTCGTCGAACGCGAACGACTGGACAAGTTCGGGCGCCCGCTGCTCGGTGCCACGATCAAGCCCAAGCTCGGGCTGTCGGGTCGAAATTATGCCGGGTGGTCTACGAGGCCCTGCGCGGCGGGCTCGACTTCACCAAGGACGACGAGAACATCAACTCACAGCCGTTCATGCACTGGCGCGACCGATTCCTGTCGTGCATGGAGGCGGTCAACCGCGCCTCGGCGGCCACGGGCGAGGTCAAGGGCCACTACCTCAACGTCACCGCGGGCACGATGGAGGACATCTACGAACGGGCGGAGTTCGCTCGCGACCTCGGCAGCGTCGTCATCATGATCGACCTCGTCATCGGGTACACCGCGATCCAGTCCATCTCCAAGTGGGCCCGGCGGAATGACATGGTCCTGCATCTCCACCGCGCCGGCGCGTCCACCTACACGCGCCAGAAATCGCACGGGATCTCGTTCCGGGTCATCGCGAAATGGATGCGCCTGGCCGGCGTGGACCATATCCATGCCGGGACCGTGGTCGGCAAGCTCGAAGGCGACCCGGACATGATCGCGGGCTTCTACGACATCCTGCGCGAGCCGATCAACCCCCTCGACCTTCGCCACGGGATCTATTTCGAGCAGGACTGGGCGAGCATGCGCAAGGTCATGCCGGTCGCGTCGGGCGGCATCCACGCGGGCCAGATGCACCAGCTCCTGACCTACCTCGGCGACGACGTCATCCTCCAGTTCGGAGGCGGCACCATCGGCCGCCCGATGGGCATCCAGGCGGGCGCCACCGCCAACCGGGTCGCCCTGGAGGCGATGGTCCTGGCCCGCAACGAAGGCCGCGACATCTGGAACGAGGGGCCGGACATCCTGGCCGCCGCCGCTCGCGACTGTTCGCCACTCCGGGCAGCGCTCGACACGTGGGGCGAGATCACCTTCGACTACACGAGTACGGATACGCCGGACTACGTGCCGACCTCAACCCCGAGCTGAGGCCCGTGATGCGCCTGACCCAGGGGACCTTTTCCTTCCTGCCGGAGCTGTCCGACGAGCAGATCCGCGCCCAGGTCGAGTACTGCCTGACCAGGGGCTGGGCGCTGTCCATCGAGGTCACGGACGATCCGCACCCGCGCAACACCTACTGGGAGATGTACGGCGAGCCGATGTTCGACCTGCATGACGCGGCCGGCGTGCTGATGGAGTTGACCAGCGCCCGTGCGACGTTCTTCGACCACTACATCCGGCTCAACGCATTCGACTCCACCCAGGGCTGGGAGACCGTCCGCCTGTCGTTCATCGTCAACCGACCCGCCGAGGAGCCGGGCTTCGAGCTGATCCGCCAGGAGGTGGAAGGCAGACATCTCCGCTACACGCTGCGCTCGTATGCCACGAGCCGGCCCGAGGGCGAGCGCTACCCGTGACCGGGTCGCCGCCGGATACGGCCCCGCTGGACCTTAACGCTGCGCTGGCCGGATCGCAGGTCGAGGAGATCCTCGCGACCCTGGACCGCGAGCTGGTCGGGCTCGTGCCGGTCAAGACGCGCATCCGTGAGATCGCGGCCCTGCTGCTCGTCGAGAAGCTGCGCGCAGCAGCCGGTCTGTCCGCCGGGCAACCCTCCCTCCACATGAGCTTCACCGGCAACCCTGGGACCGGCAAGACGACGGTCGCCATGCGCATGGCGGAGATCCTGCACCGCCTCGGCTACGTCCGGAAGGGCCATCTCGTGGCCGTCACCCGCGATGATCTCGTCGGACAGTTCATCGGCCATACCGCGCCCAAGACGAAGGAGGTCCTCAGGCGCGCGATGGGCGGCGTCCTGTTCATCGACGAAGCCTATTTCCTGTACCGCCCGGAGAATGAGCGCGACTATGGCCAGGAGGCGATCGAGATCCTGCTCCAGGTCATGGAGGATCAGCGCGACGACCTGGTCGTGATCCTGGCGGGCTACCGGGACCGGATGGATCGGTTCTTC